>JBEBJW010000210.1:0-8575 GCA_040079715.1 Myxococcota bacterium
TCACCAGACGGCGCCGACCGCGGCGGCGACGGCGGCCCCCGCGCTCAAGACCGAGGTCGAGGCGATCGAGACCACCGGCACCCGGCTCGAAGACCGGAAGCGGTAGGAGCGCCCCGTGGCAGGCCCGAACGTCCCCGAGCCGATCCGCGCCCTGGCGGCCGCCGTGCGGTCCAGCGGGGGCCGGGCGTTCCTGGTCGGCGGCGGGGTCCGCGACCACCTGATGGGCCAGCCGGTCAAGGACTGGGACGTCGAGGTGTTCGGCGTCGACGCCGAGGCGTTGACCGCGCCCATCCGCCGGAGCAGCCGGGTCAGCGCCGTCGGGCGGTCGTTCGGGGTGTTCAAGTGGACCCCGCGCGACGGCCCGGACGAGGAGATCGACGTGTCGATCCCCCGGCGCGACTCGAAGGTCGGCCCGGGGCACAAGGGGATCGCGGTCGAGGGCGACCCCTCGATGCCGACGGTCGAAGCCGCGCGCCGCCGCGACCTGACGATCAACGCGCTGATGTGGGACCTCGCCGAGGAGCGGCTCGAGGACCCGTACCACGGCCTGCGGGACCTCGAGGGCAAGCGCCTCCGCGCGGTCGATCGGACCACGTTCCTCGAGGACCCGCTCCGGGCGCTCCGGGTGGTCCAGTTCGTGGCCCGCCTCGGGTTCGAGCCGGACGACGAGCTGATCGCGATGTGCCGCGAGGCGCAGCTCGACGAGCTGCCGGCGGAGCGGATCCAGGGCGAGTGGGGCAAGCTGCTGCTCAAGGGGCGGGCGATCGATCGGGCCCTCGACGTGGCGCGGCGGGCGGCGATCCCCGACCGGGTGTTCCCGGAGTGGGCCGCGATCCGACCGGCGGTGGGTCCGAACCTCGATCGGCTGGCCGCCGGTCCCCGCGGGGCGGTCGGGCCCGAGGGCCGGCAGTGGGCGCTGATGCTCGTCGGGTGGCTGCTCGGCGCGGCCGCCGCCGCCCCGGCGACCCTCGATCGGCTCGGGATGTTCACGATCCGCGGCTACCCGGTCCGCGACCGGGTGCTCGAGGCGCTGGACGCGCTCGCTGCGCCCGTCGCGACCGACACCGACCTCCGGCGCCTGTCGACCCGGGCCGAGCTCCGGCTGGTGTTGACCGTGCGGCAGGTGGTCGACGGGACGGACCCGGCGGTCCTCGCGCGGGCGGCCGCGCTCGGGGTCGACGAGGGCCCGCCGAAGGCGCTGCTGCTCGGCCGGCACCTTAAGGCCCTCGGGGTCGCGCCGGGACCGGCGATGGGCCAGCTCCTCCACGCGGTGTACGAGCTCCAGCTCGACGGGCTGGTCACCACCCCCGACGAGGCCCGGGAGGCCGCCCGGAGCCGCCTCACACCATCTTGATCGCCTCGACCGGCGGCACCCGCGACGCCTGCCACGCCGGCCACAGCCCGGCGAGCAGGGTGGCGCCGACGGCGAACCCGGCGATCATCAGCGCGCTCTCCGGGTAGATCCCGACCCGGAGCACCGACGGCATCCCCATCCCGGCGACCTCGAGCTGCTGCATCTCGTCGCCGAGCGGGATCCCGTGGGTCGACAGGTACGCGTACGGCCAGGCGGTGACCGCGACCGCGGCCACGATCCCGACCAGCGCGAGCCAGGTGCTCTCCCACATCACCATCGAGAAGATCCGCGGCCGGCTGCAGCCGATCGCCGCCAGGATCCCGAACTCGCGGCGCCGCTCCATCACGCTCATGAACAGGGTGTTGAAGATCCCCGCCGCGACGAGCACCAGGATCACCAGCTCGAGGAACCGCGCCCCGCCGACCTTCAGCGCGATCAGCCCGGCGAGGTCCGGCTGGGCGACGCTCCACGGCAGGGCGACCGGGTGGGTGTCCCCGGCGGAGCCGACGCCGCCGAGCTGCGCCCCGAGCCGCTCCGCCACCGCGGTCGACCGGCGTGAGTCGTTCAGGTACACCGAGACCATCGTCGCCTCGTCCGGGGCGTACCCGATCACCCCGCGGATCGCGTCGATCGGCAGGAGCATCAGGGCGCCGTCGACCGAGGCCGCGCCGGTCCGCACGATCCCGGTGACCCGGCCGAGCCCGCTGACGATCTGCCCCGACCGGTCGACCAGGGTGTACACGACCTTGTCGCCGAGCCCGACCTGGAGGTTCTTCGCGACCCGCGACCCGACCACCACGCCCTTCGGATCGGCGAGATCGCCCTCGATCCCGCGGAGGAACGACAGGGTGGTGTCGTCTTCGGACGCGGCGTCGTACGCGATGAACCCGACGCCGAGGTTCCGGGTGGCGGTCGCGACCATCGCCTGGCCGGTGATCCGGACCACGGTGGTGCGGACGTTCGGGTCCGCCTCGGCCAACGCCCGGATCTGGTCGGTGTGCTCGACCGTGCGGGTCAGGGTCGGGGTGTCGAGGTACTCCGGGTGCTCGACCAGCACGTGCCCGCCGCCGAGCTTCGCCGCGGTGTCGATCATGTCGGCGTAGTTCCGGTCTTGCAGCGCGGTGTACAGCACCGCCAGGAACGAGCCGAACGCGATGGCAGACAGCGTGAGCAGCGTCCGGCGCTTGTTCCGCCACAGGTTGCGCCACGCGATACCAGGCAGGAACGCGTTCATTGGTACCTCATCGCGTCGAGCGGACGGAGCCGCGCGGCCCGGACCGCCGGCCAGGTCACCGCTGCGGCGACGACCCCGAGCAGCGCGATCACCGGCGTCGCGACGATCTGCGGGGTGAACGTCGCGTACCACACCGGCGGCATCGCGACCCCGGACACCGCCGCCGACGACATCGACGACAGGTCGAGCCCCGTGCGGACGAGGTACACGCCGACCGGCGCCGCGAGCACCAGCGCGAGGGCGGTCGCCAGCCCGACCTGGATCGCGGCCTCGAGCAGGATCACCCGGAACACGAGCCACGGGCCGGTGCCGAGCGCCTTCATCACCCCGAACTCGCGGATCCGCTCGAACACCGCCATCAGCATCGCGTTCAGGACCAGGATCCCGACCGTCACGTAGATCAGGAAGAACACGAGGTAGATCATCGCGGCCGACGCGTCGAGCATCGTCGCGACGAACGGCAGGATCTCGCGCCACGACCGGACCTGGGCGTCCGGGACCAGCGCCGCGACGGCGGCCTCGCGGGCGACGAGCTCCTCGGTGGTCGCAGCGCCCCCGGCGGTCGGGATCCGGACCACGATCTGCTGGGCGCCGGCGGGCACGGCGAGCATCTCGCGCAGGGTGGCGATCGGGACGAGCACCGCGCTCCGGTCCGTGGCGTCGCCGACCGACCCGAGCACGCCGCGGACGGTGAACAGCTCGTTCGCGAGGGACCCGTCCGCCCCCTGGGTCAGCGCGATGATCTCGCCGCCGACCGTGACCCCGAGCGCCTTCGCGACCCGCCGCCCGATCACGACCCCGCGGGGGTCCGCCGGGTCGAGCCACGCGCCCTCGGCCATCCGGTCCGCGATCCGCAGGGCGGCGCGCTCGCGGGCCGGGTCGACCCCGCGGAGCACGATCCCGCTGGACTGCTCGCCCGACGCGCCGAGCGCCCCCGCGACCAGCCGGGCCGACGCGCGGTACCCGGCCGCCTCGAGCGCGGTCACGTCTGCGTCCGGCAGCAGGTGGTACAGCGACGGATCGTCGTCGAACCCGGGGGCGGTGGCCTGGAGCTCGCCGACCTCGAAGTCCACCACGTCCCGCGCCATCTGGTCGAGGAACCCCTGGACGAGGCCGCTGTACAGCACCATCACCCACAGCGCGAACGTGGTGGCGGCGATCGTCACCCCGGTCCGGCGCGCGTTGCGCCACACGTTCCGCCAGGCGAGCCGCAGGATCGACATGCGTCGGTCCTAACCGATCCGGCGATCGGTCGATGCGCTCCTCCGTCACACGGTCAGCGCGACCAGCCCCGCAGCCGCGGCTCCGAAGCCGATCGCGCCGAGGAACGCGACCACCACCGCCACCGCGAGCGCGCCCCACCCGAGCAGGGTCAGCACCGGGTGCCGATCGGTCAGCTTCAGCAGTTGGATCAACGTCCACTTCTGGGCGGTGACCGCGCAGCTCACCTCGATCTCGCCGTCCATCCGGTGCTCGAGCCGCTCGAGCATCTCGGCCACCGACTGGAACCGGCGGTTCGGGTCCCGCTCGAGGCCCCGGACGAGGAACCACCCGAGCTCGGCCGGGACCGGCGGCTGGGTGCGGTGGCGCCACATCCGCACCGGGCTCGGGATCGGTCGGTGGAGGACGCCGTCGAGCACCTGGTGGAGGTCGTCGGTGCCGTCGAGGTAGTGCGACAGGGTCAGCAGCTCGTAGAACAGCAGGGACAACGCCCAGGTGTCGGTCCGGACGTCCGCTGGCTCGCCCCGGGCCTGCTCCGGCGCCATGTACCGCGGGGTGCCGATCAGCGCGCCCGCGCGGGTCTCGGTCGACGCGCCGACCGGGCCGACGTCCCCGGCGAGGGTGGTGGCCGAGGCGTCGGGGGCGCCGAGGCGCTTCGCGAGGCCCCAGTCGACGACGTGGACCTCGCCGTGCCGACCGACCATCACGTTCGCGGGCTTGAGGTCGCGGTGGACGATCCCGCGGTCGTGGGCGAACTGGACCGCGTGCAGCACCTGGATGAACAGCGCGACCCGACGCTCGAAGGTCCAGTGCTGGTGGGCGAGCCGATCGCCGCTCTTCAGCCGCTCGATCAGCGACTCGACGGTCTCGCCGTCGATGTACTTCATCACGAGGTAGAACCCGCCGTCGTCCTCGCGCCCGATGTCGTGGAGCGGCACGATGTTCGGGTGGTCGAGCTGGCCGACGGTGCGGACCTCCTGCACGAACCGCGCGACGGTGGTGTCGGACCGCCGATCCGGCCGGAGGCGCTTGATCGCCACCCGACGGCCGATGTCGCGGTCGTCCGCCGCGAACACCTCGCCGATCCCGCCCTGCCCGAGCGAGCCGACCACCGCGAACCGCGGGCGGGGATCGGCCGACAGCGGCGTCTGCTCGCCGTCCGGACCGTCCAGTGGAGGGAGGATCGTGGTCCGCACGCTGTCGTTCGGGCCGGTGAGCGGGAGCGTGACCAACGGCGTGGTGTTCATGGTTCGTCGTCCGTCCGCCGCCCCAATCCGTTACGCCTACGCCACGCCGTGGAGGGAACCGACGTGAAGATCGTGTGCGCATACTCCGGGGGACTCGACACCTCGGTGATGATCCCGTGGCTGACCGAGCACTACGACGCCGAGATCGTGACCTACACCGGGGACCTCGGTCAACCCGGGACCGATCTGGAGGCGATCCGCCAGAAGGCGCTCCGAACGGGCGCGGCGCACGCGGTGGTCGACGATCTGCGCCACCGGTTCGTGACCGAGTTCTGCTTCCCCGCGATGCAGGCGGGGGCGCTGTACGAGGGGCGGTACCCGATGCACACCTCGCTCGGGCGCCCGCTGCTGGCCGAGCGGCTGTGCGCCGTCGCGCGCGAGGTCGGGGCGGACGCGATCGCCCACGGGTGCACCGGCAAGGGCAACGACCAGGTGCGGTTCGAGGTCGCGGCCCAGTCGCTCGCGCCCGAGCTCACGATCGTCGCGCCGCTCCGCGAGTGGGAGCTGACCACCCGCGAGCTCGAGATCCAGTACGCCGAGGAGCGCGGGATCCCGATCCCGGTCAAGAAGGACAAGCCGTACTCGATCGACGAGAACGTGTGGGGCTGCGCGATCGAGTGCGGCGAGATGGAAGACGTGTGGCGCGAGCCGCCGGCGGACGCGTGGCGGATGACGGCGGACCCGGTCGAGGCGCCACGCGGGGCCACCGAGGTCACCGTGGCGTTCGTCCGCGGCGTCCCGACCGCGATCGACGGGCAGGAGCTCGCTCCGGTCGCGCTGGTCGAGCGGCTGAACGCGCTGGCGGGGGCGTACGGCGTCGGTCGGATCGACATGGTCGAGAACCGGGTGGTCGGGCTGAAGTCGCGCGAGGTGTACGAGGGGCCCGGCGCGGTCGTGCTCCACACCGCCCACCGCGAGCTCGAGCGGCTGGTGCTCGATCGGGCGACGCTCCACTACAAGATGCGCGTCGGGAACGACTTCGCGAACCTGGTGTACGACGGGCTGTGGTTCTCGCCGCTCCGCGAGGCGCTCCAGGCGTTCGTCGCGTCGACCGAGCACGCGGTCACCGGCGAGGTCCGGATGAAGCTGTCCGCCGGCGCGCTCCAGGTCGTCGGGCGCCGGTCGCCGGTCAGCCTGTACGACGAGGGCCTCGCGACGTACAGCGACGGCGACACGTTCGATCGCACCGCCGCCGTCGGGTTCCTCAAGCTGTACGGCCTGCCGTACCGGACCTGGGGCCAGGTGCACCGCCGGTCGGGGACGTAGCGGGTGCCGCTGTGGGACGGGCGGTTCGGCGGCGGGCCGGGCGCCGACATGGTCGCGTTCTCGTCGTCGCTCGGGGTCGACCTCCGGATGGCGCGCGAGGACGTGGCTGGCTCGGTCGCCCACGCCCGGATGCTCGGCGCGGTCGGCCTGCTGACTGCGGACGAGGTCGAGCGGCTGGTCGACGGCCTCGGGCGGGTCCTCGGCGAGCTCGAGTCGGGCGCCTACCTCCCCGGGCCCGAGCTCGAGGACGTCCACCTCGCGGTCGAGTCGCGGCTGACCGCGCTCGTCGGCGAGGTCGGCAAGAAGCTCCACACCGCCCGGTCGCGCAACGACCAGGTCGCGACCGACGTGCGCCTGTGGCTGAAGTCGCGGGTGCCGCTGGTTCGGGACGGGCTGCGGGCGCTGATCGCCGCCCTGTGCGACCGCGTGCGATCCGACGGTGACGCGCTGATCCCCGGGTACACCCACCTGCAGCGCGGCCAGCCGATCCTGCTCGGGCACCACCTGCTCGCCCACGCGTGGGCCGCCCGGCGCGACTGCGAGCGGCTCGACGACGCGCTCCGGCGCCAGGACCGGTGCCCGCTCGGGGCCGGCGCGATGGCGGGGACCCCGCACCCGATCGACCGCGCGATGACCGCGGCGGCGCTCGGGTTCGCCGGCCCGGTCGACAACGCGATGGACGCGGTGTCCGCGCGGGACCACGTGCTCGAGGTCGCGTCGGCCTGCGCGATCGCGATGGTGAACCTGTCGCGGCTCGCCGAGGAGCTCGTGGTGTGGTCGAGCGCCGAGTTCCGGTTCGTCCGGCTGTCCGACGCCTACGCGACCGGCAGCTCGATCATGCCGCAGAAGCGCAACCCGGACGCCGCCGAGCTCGTCCGCGGCAAGTCCGGCCGGGTGGTCGGCGACCTCGTGGCGCTGCTGACCCTGGTGAAGGGCCTGCCGCTCGCGTACGACCGCGACCTGCAGGAGGACCGCGAGGCCCTGTTCGACGCGGTCGAGACCACCGCGGCGTCGGCCGGGATCCTCGCCGGGTGCGTCGCCACGATGGCGATCGATCGCGACCGGTTCGAGGCCGAGCTCGCCCACGACTTCCTGCTCGCGACCGAGCTCGCGGATCACCTGGTGACCCGCGGGGTCCCGTTCCGCGACGCGCACCACGCGGCCGGCCGGATCGTCGCCGACTGCGAGGCGCGCGGCACGGATCTGCGCGGGCTGACCGTCGCGTCGCTCCGGGCGTTCCACCCGGCGTTCGGCGACGACGCCCTCGGGTGGCTCGACCCGCGTCGGGCGGCCGAGCGGCGGACCTCGACCGGGGGCACCGCCCCGACCGAGATCGCGCGTCAGGTGGAGGCGCTGGCGTCCTGGCTCGGGGCCGGGGTGGCCTCGACCGGGGTGAACGCGTAGTCGGCCACGCCGTCGAACGCCTTCGGCGGGGTCCAGTTCCGGTCGAGCGCCTCGGTCGCCACCCACATCAGCAGGTAGATCTTGAACGACTCGGCGTCGTCGAGCGCCGGCTCGCCGTCCTGCGGGTCGCGCTCGAACAGGGCGTACAGCGCCTCGTCGAGCATGTGCGGCTGGGCGCGCTGAACTGCGCGTGCCCGCGCCACGAACCCGTCGTCGACCGGCAGGAGCTGGTCGACCAGCTTGCCGACCTGCTGCTCGCACGCCCGCACGTCTTCCCAGGTGACGTTGCGCAGGCGGCCGCCGGCGAGGTCGAACATCCGGAGGATCACGCCGATCAGGTACACCGCGATCCCGCCGGTCGCGCCGGTCATCGAGGCCGCGTTCTCCTCGACGAACTTCGACAGGCGGCGCTGATCGCGGATCAACCGGGTGATCGCCGACCGGTGGGTCTCCGGGTCGTTCCCGATCGCCTCGGACCAGGTGTGGACCTGCGGGCGGGGTACGAACGCGTTCATGGGCTCCTCCGACCCGGCCCGTTAGCCGATCGCGCCGGGTCGTGCCACGCCGGATCGGCGGTTCGGTGCCTGGGAGGCGTCGCCGCTCGCGGCGGTGGATGGACGCCGCGGGCGCCCCATCCCCGGGGAGGCAGGTCCGCTCGTAACGGTGGATGGACGCCGCGGGCGCCCGGTCCCCGGGACGCGTCGCGGTGCGCGGCCTGGGTGCAATCGGCGACGGAGGATGCGCCGCGCATCTTGGCCGCGGGGGCTCCGGCGGACGGCAGGAGGCGCGGCTCCGGGCACAGCCATCGGGGGAGCGAGGTGTGCCGGGGCGGGCCTCGGTGGAGGCGGG
>JBEBJW010000211.1:0-8551 GCA_040079715.1 Myxococcota bacterium
GTGGTCGTCCCGACGGCGGGGACGCTCCCGGTGGGCGTGGGGGGTGACCTCGCGCTGGCCCTCGGCTGGGGTGGCACCGCGGTGGCGCTCGCGCTGGGGGCGGCCCCGATCGTCGGCGAGGCCCGGCGGCTGGCGCAGGGGACGGGGCTGGCGATCGCGGTGGCGACCGCCGGGCTCGTCGGGCTCGCGGCGTCGCCGTCCTGGACGCCCGAGCAGCCGCGTCGGGTGTCGGTGCTGGAGGACGCGGACGCCGATCGGTTGACCGTCACCGCGCGCGACGGACTCCCGTTCCCCGACTCCGTCGTCGTCGTGGGATCGGAGATCCCGGCTCCCGCGGTGTCGGGCACCGCCAGGGACCTCGGTGGCGGGCGGCACGCCCTGACGCTCGACGTGGGGCCCGGACCCGCCACGTCGATGGAGCTGGTGGTGCGCGGAGGGCTCGCGTCGTGGAGCCTCGGGCGGGTGCCGTCCGAGCGTCCGATCCACGCGTACGCCGTAGGACTCGGGGACGTGGGTTGGCACCTGTCGTTGGTCGTCCCCGACGACGCGCGTCTCGAGCTCGTCGAGTACCTGGCCGACACCCGAACGCCCGCGATCGACCGCGCGCTGGCGGAGCTCGCGGGCGACGCCACCGGACAGGCGCTGGTCACGCGCCGTCGCGCCGTCGACTGGCTCGGCTGGAGGCCGCCGTGCGGGCCCTGATCGCGACCGTCCTCCGCGAGCACCCGGCCGCGTTCGCCTCCGCCGTCGCCGGTGGCGCGGCGAGCGGGCTGTTCACCGCCGCGCTCCTCGCGGAGGTGGACCCCGCCCGAGGGACGGGGGACGGGCGGGCGTTCGCCGCGGCGTGCGCGGCGATGGTGGCGGCGCGGCTCGCCACCGAGCTGGTCCTGGTCCGGGCCGTGCTCGGGATGGTGGGTCGGCGGCGGGTCGAGCTGACGTCGCGGCTGGTGGCCGCCGATCCGGAGCGGGTGGCGCGCCTGGGGTCGATCCGGTTGGTCGGCGCGCTGACCGAGGACGCGAACACCGTGGCGGCGGCGCTGCCGGTGCTGTGCCTCGCCTCCCTCGAGGCCTCCGTCGTGGTCCTGTGCCTCGGGTCGCTGGCCGCCCGCGAGCCCGCGCTCGCCGCCACCCTGCTCGCGGTGGGGAGTGCGGCGTGGCTGGTGCTCGGTCTGCCGCTGCGGCGCGCGGAGGGCGCCGAGGCCGGGGCGCGGGAGACCCGGGACCCGCTGGAGCAGCGCGTCGAACAGCTGGTGTGGGCGGCCCGCGAGCTGAAGCAGGACGCCTCGGTCCGCGAGCGGGTGGAGCGAGGCCTGAACCAGTCGGCCGAGACCCATCGGCGCCTCGCGCAGGCCGCGCGGGTGGCGTTCGCCGCGCGGGAGACGTTGGCGTTGGCGGCGGCGCTCCTGACGCTGACCGGTATCGCCGCGTGGGGGTCGAGCAGCGCGCTCGTGACGGCGGTGTTCCTGTTGGTCCCGGTCCGGCGGTTGGTCGCCTTCTCCCGTCCGTTGACCCGGGCGTCCGGTGCGCTGGCGCGGCTCGACGGCCTGCGCGAGGCGCTGGGGAGCCCCCGTCCGTCGGCGTCGCCGGCGGACGCCGCGCCCCTGCGGTCGATCGGCCTGTGGGAGGCCGAGGTGGCGCGGGGCGCGCTCCGACTCGGTCCGGCGACGGTGTCGGTCACGCCGGGGGAGCTGGTGTTCGTCACCGGCGGGAACGGCGCGGGGAAGACCACGCTCGTCCGCCTGTGGTCGGGCCTGCTGGCGCCCGCGCGAGGGGAAGCGCTGCTGAACGGCCTTCCTGCGTCGGCGGAGGACCGGAGGGAGCGGTGCACCGTGGTGAGCGCCGGCGATCACCTGTTCGCCGACCTCCACGACCGGCGCGTCGACTGCGGCCACCGCGCCGCCCTGCTCCTCGCCCGGTTCGAGCTCCCCGGGGTCGGGCTCGTCGACGGGCGCTGGTCCACGACCGCGTTGTCCCAAGGCCAACGCAAACGCCTCGCGCTGGTGGCGGCGCTGTTGGAAGACCGCCCGGCGCTGTTCCTCGACGAGTGGGCCGCGGACCAGGATCCGAGGTTCAAGTCCGTCTTCTACCGGCAGCTGCTGCCGTGGATCCGCGCCTCCGGCCGGGCCGTGGTGGTGGTCACCCACGACGACGAGTTCTTCGACTGCGCGGATCGGAGGATCCACCTCGAAGACGGCCGGCTCATCGAGCTCCCCACCCTTCCCGTCGCCCATCCAGGAGGTCCGCATGAGTCGGTCGAATCTGCTCCGTGAGCTGTTGGAGCGCCCGGGCGTCCCGTCGTACGCCGAGCCGCTGCAGCGACCGCACCTCTACTGCCCGGGCCTCACCGCCCGGCCGTGGTGGCGACCCGAGACCTTCCCGTGGGTGGCGAGGCTCGAGGCGATGGCGCCGGTGGTTCGGGCCGAGCTCCTCGGCGTGATGGAGGACTTCCGGATCCACCCGGGCGACTACCGGGCGCCGCTGTTCGAGACCGGCGAGTGGAGCGGCGTGTACTTCTCGTTCCACGGCCGCCGAATGGAGCGCGTCCGGGCGGCGTGTCCCCAGACCGCTGCGTTCATCGACGCCATCCCGCGGAGCACCGGGATCAACTTCTTCTCGCGCCTCACGCCCGGAACGCACGTCATGCCGCATTTCGGCATCACCAACCTCAAGCTCAGGTGTCACCTCGGCCTCGTGGTGCCGGACGGGTGCCGGATGCGGGTCGGCCAGGAGATCCGTGGGTGGGACGAGGGGAAGTGCCTCGTGTTCGACGACTCCTACGAGCACGAGGTCTGGCACGACGGCGGGTCACCGCGGATCATCCTCAGCGTGGACTTCGGCCACCCGGACCTGACGGACGACGAGTTCGCGTTCCTCCGAGCGGCCGAGGCCACCCACGAACACCCGTTCCAGGAGCACGTCTCGTTCTGGGACCAAACCCTGGCTCAGGTGCTCTGATGGACCGGACGGACATCGCCGAGGGGCTGTGGGCCGAACTCCGGCGTCGGTTCGGTCCGGAGGGGCTGGGTGACATCCACCTGATGCTCGAGTCGTGGTGTGGTCGACGTCCCCGAGCGAGCGAACACCCCGGCCAGCAGTACAACGAGCTGTACGTGCCGGGGCTGCCGGGAGGACCGTGGCTGGCGCCAGACCGGCTGTGGTTTCACCCGCTGGTCGCCCGCTCGATGGAGGGCTTGCGGGCCGAGGCCGCGCAGCTCGTGGATGGTCGGGTCGAGCCGGCCATGGTCAACGCCAACTTTGGTCCGCGCGGCTCCAGCGGGACCGTGACGACCGCGGTGGGTTGGGAGCGCCCGAGCGGCTGGCGAGAGTGGTTCTTCTACCGCCTGAATCAGCGCTGCGAACCCGCCCGGGCCGGGTTCCCGGTCTCGTCGGCCGTGGCGGACCAGATCGCCGCTCGGGAGTGGGTGGCGTCGATCGGATACCAGCTGCTGGGGCCCGGGGTCCGGCTCCCCCCGCACACCGACGTCGGCAACTTCCTGGTCACCTACCAGGTCGGGGTGCGGGTGCCGCGGGGGTGCGGCGTGCGGGTCGACGGGCAGACCCGACCCTGGGCTCCAGCCGAAGCCCACGTGTTCGACAACAGCTACGTTCACGAGGCCTGGAACGACGGCGACGGTGTACGGGTCCTGTTCAGCGCCTACGTACTCCACCCGTCGTTGACTGCAATTCAGCGAGAGGCGCTGATCTACCTCGCGTCCAACTTCGACTTCAACCAAGCGCCGGAGCTCATCAACGGCGGCGGAGCCCTGTCATGACGTTCACTCCCCGAGATCTCGTGTTCAAGTTCATCGGGCGCACGATCCCCCATCGCTGGCTGCCGCGCGAGGCCCGCAACCCCCTCACCCGGCGGCTGTTCTTCCTGTCCGACAAGCCCGCCTACCTGACGACGAGGGAGGTCTTCCACGGGGCCGACGCCCTGTTGGACGACGCGATGCGCGCCAGGCTCGCCGACGCTGCCGTGCGGCAGGCCCGGTCCGAGATCGTGTCGACCTGGGAGTCGCCGGAGATCCTGTTCGACTACGCGGTGGCGATCGGCGCGACCACGATGGTCGAGCTCGGGACCCGCGGCTGCAACTCGACCCAGGCGCTCGTCCGCGCAGCGAGCCAGACCGGCGGCCACGTCTACAGCTTCGATCCGATGGCTCCGAGCGGCACGATCGACCCTCGCTACCACCGCCACTGGACGTTCCACCAGTGCACCGGTGAGGAGGGGTACGCGAGCTGGGATCGGACCCGGCCGGTCGACCTGCTGTTCGTGGACACGGATCCCCACTCGTACGAGCAGACCGCCATGTGGCTCCGTGACCACTGGATCCGATCGGTTCGCGGAGGAGGGCTGGTGCTGTTCGACGACGCGGCCGCGTGGATCGAGTTCTTCGGGGTGAACCGAGCGTGCCGGGAGTTCGTGGAACAGAACCGCCACCGGCTGCGGTTCGCGGTGCTCGAGGCCTGTCGGCCGCCCGCAGGCGGACTGTTCGTGATTCAGCTCGCGGAGCCTATCCCCGCGTAGCGTCGCCGAGGAGCTCGACCGCATGGTTGAGGAGGTGATCCTCAGCGGCTGGCGTCCACTCGGCGACCAGCGCCCGAGCCGGTTCCTCGTCCCCGAGCGCGAGGGCGTCGCGCGCCGCGCGGACCCGCTGCCAGTCGGTGGAACCGAGGAGGTCCTCGGTCCCCTCGTCGGGCTCAGCGGACGGGGGGCGCCCGAGCTGGAGCAGGAGCTCGTGGCGCAGCCCGTTCAGCGGCGGATCCCCGGATGTCCGGGCCAGCGCAGCGTCCAGCCTGCCAACGGAGACGTAGTGCTGGATCAGGAACCAGGTGGCCTGCTGGCGGGTCCGCTCGAGGCCCTGCAGACCGGCCGCCAGCGCGAGGCACCGCGTCAGGTGGCGCTCGGCGTCGGTCGATCGCCTCACCAGCGCGACGCGACCGAGCAGCAGCTGCGCGGCGGCCTGGGTCCGCCCGTCCTGGTGCCGAGACGCCAGCATCCACGACCGCTCGGCGTCCTGCTCGGCCTGGTCCAGCAGACCCAGGTCCAGCGCGCACGAGCCGCGGGACACGAGCACCACCGGTAGCATCGCGAGGTCCCACCGCTCCAGCAGCGGAACGGCCCGGTCGAACGCAGTGGACGCGTCGGCGGGCCGGCCCGCCCCGTGGCGGATCAGCGCCAACCGAGACAGCGCGACCGCGAGGTGAGCGGGCTGATTCACGCGCCCCAGATCGGTGATCAGCTCGAGGAGCACGTCCTCTGCGGCCGCCTCCCGACCGAACCGGGCGAGCGCGCCCGCCAGGTTCAGCCGAACCATCCGCGCATCGACGGTCAACCCGGCGTCCTCGAGGCGGATGCGGGCCCGCCGGAACCAGCCGATGGCCGCCGAATCGTCTCGGTGGAACGCGAGCGCCCCCCAGGCGCCATCCAACGTGGCCTCGATCAGCGCGTTCCCCTCGCACGCCGTCGCGCAGGCCGCCGCCTCGTTCAGCGCCTCCTCCGCCTCGGTGGCTCGACCGAGGTTGACGAGCCCCAGCGCGTGCTTCGCCCCGAGGTAGGCGCCGAGGTCCCGGCGCCCGAGCGCCACCGCCGCGGCGGCGCCCTGGCCCCGCAGCGCGGTCGCCTCCACCGCCTTCCCGGCCCGCAGCAGGAACGGCTCGCGCCGATCGGACACCAACACCCGATCGATGGGGGAGAGCTCGGCGGACAGCGCCCGGTCCAGCAGCTCGGCGGCGTTCTGCCAGAGCCCCTGCGACGTGGCGGCGGCGAGCGCGCAGACGACCAACGGTCCGCACCGACCCGGCTCGCGCTCGACGCACAGCGTCGCGGCGTGGACGAGCTCCTCGGGAGCGGTCGCCCCCTCCGGCGGGTAGGTGCGGGGCAGGCCGTCCCACGACCGCAGGAGCTGCTCGGCGTCGCGACGCAGGTGGTCGACGTAGCGCTGCTCGATGGCGGGAGACACGGGGTGGGACCGCAAGAACGCGCGGACGGTGTTCAGCAGGGCGAACCGGACCGTCGCCCCGTCGACGCGCGGGTGCAGCAGGCCGCGATCGACGAACTCGACCACCGTGTCGTGGACCGGGCCGTCCACCGCGAGGATCTCGGACGCGGCCGAGAGATCGAACGGCAGCCGGAAGATCCGGAGGCCCACCAGGATCTCGCGGTCCCGGGGCGACAGGCGCTCCCAGGACCAGCCCACGATCGCGTTCAGCGAGCGGTGCCGCTCCACCGGCTCCGACCGACGGCTCGACAGGTTGCCGTCGCGGCGGACGGCGCGCAGGACCTCCGCGGTCCCGACGATCGCGGCGTGGGCAGCGGCGATCTCGATCGCCAGCGGCAGACCGTCGAGCGCGTCGAGCAGCGCGACGACCTCGGCCGGGTCGAGCTCCGGGTTCGGATCCGGCGCTCCGGCGTCGACCCCGACCGCGAGTCGGTCCAGGAACAGCTCGGCGGCCTCGCCGTCCAAGCGCCCCGGCTCCCGCGGTGGCGTCAACGGTCCGACGAACAGGGTCTGCTCGCTGGCCGCGCCCAGGCGCCGCCGAGAGGTCCCGAGGATCCGGAGCCGGGGCGCGTCGGCGAGCCACTGGGTGACGGGCGGCCCGAGATCCTCGTCGACCGCGTCCAGGTTGTCGAGCACGAGCAGCACGGCGCCGCAGGTCGCGAGCGCGAGGCCGAGCTCGGTGGGCGCGTCGGGGACGCCGAGCCCGATCGTGCGCGCCACCACCTCCGCGGCCTCCGAGACGCTGCGAGCCACCCGGCCCGAGCAGGGTCAGGAGCCGGGCGTCCGAAGCCGCCAGGTGGTCGAGGTGGGCCTGCCTCCCGACGAACGGGCCCGCGCGGCTGGGCCAGCTCCCGGTCGCTCCGGTGGCCGTCGCGGGGGTCGCCGGGTGGGAGGACGAGCCCTCGAGCACGATCCCCTCCCCCCGCAGGGTCCGGAGGTACCGGGGCGCGTTGGGCTCCACCTCGATCGCCGACCGCAGCCGGGGGATGGTCGCGTACACGGTCCGCGACCGGGAGGTCTTGCGGTAGCCCCACACCCGCTCGAACAGCTCTTCCTGGCTCACGGGGCGCCCGCGGTGCTCCCACAGGTACCGGAGCAGCCGGAGCTCCATCGAGCGGAGGGTGCCGTGGCCGCTCACCAGCCCGGTGTCGAGGTCGACGGTCCGTTCGCCGAACCGGATGGTCCGCTCGCCGCCGCCGGCCGTCGCCAGGCTCCGCTCTCCCATGCGCTCAGCCCCCGGCCACCTCTAACGCCGCGGCCGTCGTCGAACGTGACGGCGACCCACCCGCCCGAGACGGGCGCTGCGGCGAATGTCAATCGCGCGCGGCCCGGTACCAGGCCTCCATCCGCGCGCCGGCGAGCGTGCTCGACGCCGTGCGTCGGCGACGGCGACCGCGTCGGCGACGGCGTCGGCGACGGGCACTCCGATCCGAGGAGGCGGCCGGTGATCGGGGCGGGTACGAGGGGCGATGCCGTTCCCCGATCTGTCCCGGACCTCCGACGCGGACCTGGCCGACGCCCTCCGGAGGGCGCCCTGGGCGTCGTTCGATCCCGCCGCTGACGGGCGTGCCCTCCGCGACCGGCTGCTCAGCGCCCCGGCCGAGGCGCGCCGGATCGCGACCCGCGCGGTGGCGGAGCGCGCGCCGGTCGCCGTCCCGCGGTTGCAGGAGCACGGGATCAGCGCGATCGCGGCCGACCGGGAGGGGCGGCTCCTCGCGGTGGGCGGCGACTGCGGCCGGGACTACTCCGCCGGCGCGTCGCTGTCGGTGTGGGACCTCGAGGTCGGCCGGATCGTGGCGAGCGCGGATCGGTTCCCGGGCCCGATCGGCTGGTCGGGGCACCCGTCGATGATCCAGTGGCGGCCCGACGGGACCCTCGCGGTCGCGTGGGACACGAACGGGGTCGGGCTGGTCGACCCGTTCGCGTCGGGCAGCGCGATCCTCGACGTCTGGTACCTGACCGAGGGGTGGGACGAGCCGCCCGGGTTCGCGGTCTCGCCGCAGGGCGACGTGTTCGTCGCGTGCTGGGGGCCGAACCAGGAGACCGGCGCGGTCGTCGGGGCGGACGGAGCGCCCCGGTGGCTGCCCGGAGACGAGGAGATCGGGCCGATGCGGCGGGTCCGCTGGACCGATCGCGGGCTGTTCGGGAACACCCGGGGGAGCCGGGTGATCGTCGAGCCGACCACGGGGCGGAGCACGGCGCGCGAGGGGTGCGGAGCGTGGTCGGGCAGCGGCCGGCGGGTGCTGGCGGGGGCCCAGGTCCGCGACGCGGACACCGACGCCGTCCTGTTCGAGCTCCCGAGCGGGGCCCCCCGCGAGCTGCCGTTCGACGGCGGACCCGACGCGGTGTTCCTCGACGAGGACGCGGTGGTCGCCGCGTACGAGCGGTGGGTCGAGGTCGTGGACGCGCGCGGCGCGGTCCGGATCCGCGTCGCCCCGCGGCAGGCGGACGGGCGCGTGCCGGATCTGCGCCCGGTGGTCGCCGCCCCGGATGGCGGTCGGATCGCGATCCTCGGCCAGGACGGCCGGATCCGGCTGTTCGAGCGGGGG
>JBEBJW010000212.1:0-8534 GCA_040079715.1 Myxococcota bacterium
AGTCCGGAGGGAGGCCGGCCCGCGCAGCGGGCGACGCCGGACCGAACCACCGAACCACGCGGTTCACGTGGCCAGGAGCCGCTCGCGGGCCCAGCGCAACTCGGTGCCCCAGGGTGACGCTGGGTGGGCCTGCAGGGAGCGGGCGAGCCAGACCTCCCGGTCGCCCACGGCCTCGGCGACGGCGAGGTGCCGTTCGGCGTAGGCGGCGGCCCCGTCCTGGTGGGCCTCGACGAACCACGCGGCGGCGCGGGCGCCGTGGGCTCCGGCGCCGGCGAGGTCGCCGGTCGCCGCGCACCACTGGGCGCGGATGTCGGCCACGAGCGCGCGCACCTGGGGATCCTCGCCAGCGGCCAGGCCTTCGGCCTGGTCGAGATCGGCGGCGGCTTCGTCCACCCGGCCGGTCCACAGGCGCCCGCGCGCCCGCAGCGCGTGGGTGTACGCGTCGAGGCCGGGGCGCGGGGCGGCGGCGGCAACCTCGAGCCCGAGCTCGGCCCAGTCGCTCTCGGCCTGGTGGTCGCCGGCGACGTGCGCGAGCTGAATCGAGTCCTGCACGATGGCCCGCAACCCGACGTAGGTCCCGTTCTCTCGCAGGATGGCACAGGCCTGCTCCAAGTGGCGACGGGCCTGGTCGGGTTCGACCCCGCGGAGCGTCGCGAGCCGCTGGTGGACCAGGGCGCGCGTCGACGCCGATCGCAGGCTCCGGAGCGCCTCCTCCATCGACGCGGCGGCGAGCCGGTGGTCGCCATCGGACAGGGCCAGCTCCCCCCGGTGGTACGCCGCCCGCCCGTGGTGCCCGCTGCGGTCGGCGGCGAGCGCCGCCCGCTCGTGCCACCTCCGGACCGCCGGCGCGTCGCCCGTGTTCGCGGCCACGTCCCCGAGCGCCGCCGCGGCGACCATCTCGACCATCGGCAGATCGTGCTCCGCTCCGATCCGGAGGGCCTCGGTCAGCGGCGGTTCCGCGTCCACGCCGCGGCGCGCCTGGAGCAGCAGCGTCCCCCGCCACACCAGCACCGCGCTGCGCTCCTCGGGCGGGAGGGGCATCCGCAGGACCGAGTCCGCCAGGGCCAGACCTGCGCCGAGCGGCCCTCGTCGGCCGAGGGTCCACAGCGCGGCCATCGCGCATCGCCCCGCGAGCAACGGCGCCCCGATCGCGATCGCGAGGTGGGTCGCGGCGACGTCGTCGTCGACGTAGGCCCGGTGGCGGGCCGCCTCCGCCGGGGTGAGGTCGGACTCCAGGGTGCCCCGGCGCCCGAGCCAGGCGCAGTGGGCCTGCACCGCCGCCGGATCCTGGTCGGCCCGGAGCAGCTCGCGCACTGCGTGCCAGGTGACGAACCGCGAGCCGGTGTCGTCGGGGACCCGGTGCAGCAGGCTGTGATCGCGGAGGGTCTGGAGCAGGTCGATCGCGTCGTCGCCGAACAGGCCCTCGGCGTCGTCCACGAACAGTCCCTGCTGGAACAGGGAGACCTGCACCAGGGCGCGCAGCTCGAGCTCGGTCAGCGCCTCGAGCGAGGCCTCGAGCGCGACCCGCAGGCTTCGGTGGCGCGGATCGGGGGCGGTGGTCCTCACCAGCAGGTCCAGGTCGAGCCGGGTGGCCAGTTGCTCCAGGCTCAGCACGCGCAGGCGAGGCGCCGCCAGCTCGATCGCCAGCGGCAGGCGGTCCAGCCGGTCCACCAGCGCCCGCACCTCCGGCCGCGCCGGGTCGAGCGGGGAGGTGGGAGAGGCCGCTCGGACCCGGCGGACGAACAGGGCCGCGGCGTCGTCGGTGCTCAGCGGCTCCACCTCGATCACCCGCTCCTCGGGGACCCCAAGCCGGATCCGCGAGGTCCCGAGCCACTTCGCATCGGACCGGAACGCGGCGCTCCCGGTGAGGCTCGAGAGCAGCGAGGCGAACACGGCGGGCGCGTGTTCCAGGTTGTCGAGGACCACCAGGATCCGCCTGCGGCGGGAGAGCGCCGCCCGGACGCCCTCGATCGGATCGGCGCCCACGTCCTCCCGCATCGCCACGGCGACCGCAGCGGCAGCCTCGGCCACGCTCCGGACCGTGGTGCCGTCGACCCACACCACCGACCGGTCCACCCGGGCGGCGAGGTGGCGGGCCAGGCGTGACTTGCCGACGCCCGGCGGCCCGACCAACAGCACCCACCGGACCGCGTCGATCGCCTCGAGTCCGGCGGCGACGAGCGGGTCTCGTCCGACCAGGTCCGGGTCGGCGCCGCGCTCCGGCGGTCGCTCGAGCCGGTAGCCGGTGCCGCGGGCGGTGTGGAGGAACCGCGGCTCGGCGGGGTCGGGCTCGACCTTGGTGCGCAGCGTGCTCATCGCGCTGTCGAGGAACCGCGGTCCCACCGCAGCCCGGTCGCTCCAGGCGGCGCGGACGAGGGTGCGGCGCTCGACCACCCGTCCGTCGGCGCGGAGCAGCAGGTCGAGCAGGGTGGTCTCCGACTCGGTGAGGCCGACGTCGCCGTCCGGGCGCAGGACCCTCCGTCGGTCGAGGTCGACGCGGATCGGCCCCAGGGCCACCACCTCGCGCTCCACCGGCAGCTCTGCGACGACCGGCGCGGCGCCCAGGACGAGCCGGTAGCCCGTCCCGTGGACGGTGAGGAGGTGGTCTGGCCTGGCGGGATCGCCCTCGACCTTGGCGCGCAGGCGGCGGACGGTGTTGTCGCAGGCCCGGCTGACGGCCTCGTCGGCGTACCCGAACACCTCGCGCAGGATCTGGTCCCGCGACACCACCCGGTCCTGGTGGGCGACCAGGAACCGCAGCAGGTCGAGCTCGCGGGTGGTCAGCGCCTCGACCTCCGGCTGGCGGCCGACGGCCCCGGTGGCGAGGTCGACGACGCAGGCCGAGAGCGCCAGGGTCCGACGGTCGGGTTCGGCGATCATCGGGGGTAGTATCACCCGAGCCGCAGCCGGACGTGGAACGGCCCGACGTGCTCGCCGACGGCCGGTCGCCGGGCGAGGACCGGACCGACGTCGGTCGACGGACGTCCGTCGATGACGTCGGTCACCAAACGGAGCAACGCCGACGATCGTGGGCATCGGTCGTGCATCGACCCCCCCGCGGAGGTCGCGATGGCGCGGAGTTGGTGGTTCGGGTGCGTGGCGGCGATCACGGGGTGCGAGGCGGAGATCGTGGACAGCGACTCCGGGGTGGCGCCCGGGGTCCAGGTCGGCCCGGCGAACGTGTTGATCGTGGTCGTGGACGACCTCGGCACCGATCTCGTCGACGCGTACGGCACCGGCGGCGCGCCAGCGCACATGCCGACCGTCGACGGGCTCGTGTCTGAGGGGGTGCTGTTCGAGCGGGCCTACGCCACGCCGGTGTGCTCGTCCACCCGGGCGTCGCTGCTCACCGGACGTCATGGCCGACGGACCGGCGTGGGCGGCGTGATCATGACCGAATCGGACTTCGCGCTGGCGCTCGACGAGGTGACCGTCGCCGAGGTGCTGACCGCAGCGCCGACCCCCTACGCGACCGCGGCGTTCGGAAAGTGGCACCTCGCGGGTGGTGCCTGGCCGGGGTGGGAGCGGCACCCGCTCGACCAGGGGTTCGGCTCGTACGCAGGGGCCCCCGGGAACATCGAGGCGGCGCGCGGGTACGGCTACGACCATTGGCTCAAGAACACGAACGGCGTGCTGGCCGAGACGACGACCTACGCCACCACCGACACGGTGAACGACGCGATCGCGGCGGTCGGGTCGCTGCCGGAGCCGTGGTTCGTGTACGTCGCGTTCAACGGGGTGCACCTGCCCTCGCACGTGCCTCCGCCCGAGCTCGCCCCGCCGCCGGTGGACGACTCCGAGGCGGCACGGGTCCGCGCCGCAGCGACGGCGGTGGACACCGAGCTCGGCCGGCTGCTCGACGCGATCGACCCGACGGTCCGGGCGAACACCACCGTGATCCTGCTCGGTGACAACGGCACCACCAGCGTGGCGGTGGTGCCGCCGCAGGACCCGCTGCGGGCGACGGGGACGCAGTTCGAGGGCGGGGTGCGGGTCCCGTTCGTGGTCACCGGCCCCGCCGTCGGGTCGCCGGGGACGCGAACCGACGCCCTGGTGCACGTGGTCGACGTGATGCCGACCCTCGCCGAGCTGTCGGGCACCGACCTGCAGGGCCTGCGCGGCATGGGTGGCATGCCACCGGTGCTCGACGGGATCAGCTTCGCCGGGGTGCTGGCGGATCCGGCGGCGCCGGGGCCGCGGTCGACGGTGTACACCGAGCGGTTCACGCCGAACGGGCCGCGGTCGACGGTGTACACCGAGCGCTCCGCGGCGAACGGGGTGCTGGGCGCGCTCACGCTCGACGAGGCGTCGATCCGGGACGAACGGTACACGCTGATCCGCGTCGGATCGGACCTGTCGCTGTACGATCACCTCGCGAACCCCGTCGACGACGGTCCGGACTTGCTCGCCGACGGCCGGTCGCCGGACGAGGACCGCGAGGTGGCCCGCCTCGTCGACGCGCTGGACGCGGTCCGGACCGCCACCTCCAGCGAGGCGCGCTGACGCGAGGCGTCGTGCGAGGATCGGATCCGCTTGCGCGCCGATCCGCTCGTCAATCACACCAGCTGCCAGGCGTCTCCGCGCCGCGCACTGGTCACCGGTGCCGTCCTGCTCGCAGCCCGCGTCGACCCGGCACGAATCGTTGGGGGTCCGGCAGGCGAGGCCCGCGCCCGGCTCGACGCCCTGCGGCTGCCGAAGCTGCCGAAGTGCGCGTCGCTCGAGCAGGCGTTCGTGCACTGCAGCGCCGCGATCCGCAAGGCCGACCGGACCGGGTGCGCGCGGTGCGTGGACCGCGCAGACGACGTGGACCTGGCCGTCCGGCGCAGGGAGATCCTCACCGCCCTGTGGGCGTCCGACCCCGAGGTGGAGGCGTTCGGCCCCGCCGGAGTCGTGAGGTTCTTCGACCGGGACCACGTCCGCTCGGCCTGCTCTCGAGCCACCAAGGCTCCGACTGGATCCCACCGAGGCCGGGGACCACCGTTCACCGCCTGGTCGCGGAGCTCGTCCCGTAGAGCACCTGTTGGTCCGTGACCCAGCCCAACAGCTCCTCCGGCGGGCCGGATCGCCCGGGGTCGATGCGGTGGGTCCGGCGTTGCCCACGGCTGGTCGAACGCGTCCGCGGACACCGTGGTGACGCCATGGTGACGCCATGGTGACGCCGGCCCGGCCGGTCGCCCCGGTAGGAGGGGCAGCAGGAGGTACGATGATCGCATCGATCGGAACGGCGCTCGCGTGGTTCGCCCAGCTACAGGTCGCCCAGGCGACCGCCGGTGACGTGCTCGTCGCTCGCTCGTCGGGCACGAGCCTCGGCGCGGCCCAGCTCTGGGGAGAGGACTTCTGCTTCCTGGGCGAGACCTGCGCGATCGGAGACGTGAACGGCGACGGCCTCGCGGACGCCGTGCGGTTCGCGCAGAGCGGCTCCGCGCTGGTCGACCCCTGGGCGGCGGTCGACCCGTCCGGCCTCACGAACGACGTCTGGGTGGGGCTGTCGAACAGCGGGTGGTTCATGCCCGAGGAGCTGTGGTCGGACGACTTCTGCGACTGGATGGAGCTGTGCATGCTCGGTGACGTGAACGGGGACGGGCTCGACGACCTGATCGCGACCGGGTCGCAGGGCCACCTCGACCAGGTACGGGTCGCGCTGTCGACCGGATCGGGCTTCGCCCCCGCCGAGGTGTGGACCGACGACTTCTGCGACGACGAGCGACCCTGCGCGGTCGGGGACGTCGATGGAGACGGCGACGCGGACCTGGTCGAGTTCGAGGCCTCCTGGTGGAGCGGCCCGTTCACCGCGAAGGTGGCGTTGTCGGACGGCGGCGCGTTCGGCGCATCGCAGCTGTGGAACAGCTCGTTCTGCCAGTACGGTGACACCTGCACCGTCGGCGACGTGAACGGCGACGGGCGCGCGGATCTGCTGTCGTTCGACCGGACGAACGGGACGACGACCGACAGCGACGTGTGGGTGGCGCTGTCGACCGGGACGGCCTTCCGCACCGCAAGCAAGTGGCAGGACTACTTCTGCACGTTGAACGAGTTCTGCGCGGTCGGTGACGTCACCGGGGACGGTCGGGAGGACGCAGTGACCTTCGTCCGCACGAACAGCGGAGTCACCGACAGCGACGTGTGGGTGGGCCCGTCGGAGCAGGTGATGATCCTCGGGCGGACGGGCATGCCGAGCGGGACGATCGACCGGTTCGGCACCGGAGAGAAGTGGCACGACTTCCTCTGCACCCTCGACAACACCTGCGCGCTCGGAGACGTCGACGGCGACGGCCGCGAGGACGCGATCGCCTTCCGCCGCAGGTAGCGAGGAGGCGCTCGACCGGCTGGGGCGGCACCTGCACGGGAATCACGAGTCAGCCCGGCGGGTGCTGACGCTTCACCGGGACAGCCCGCGGCAGCTCGCGCAGCGGGCGACGCCACCGAACGGAGCGATCTGCTCAGTGGAGCCGGTCGAGGAGGAGGACCGCGAGGTTGCCCACCCACCCGACGACGGACGAGAACAGGAGGAAGAACGCTGCGAGGCTCGCGGCAGTCTCCGTGGGTCGAGGGTACAGGATGGCGACGCCGATCGCGTCGGCGCCGCACCCGAACGCGACCGCGAACGCATGTCCGGGCTGCTCGGCCAGTAGCGAGCTCCCCACCAGCAGGGCCGCAGCCGTCACGCTCCAGGTCAGCTGTCCGATCGGCAGGTTCGCCTCGTGGTCGGTCCGGTCGTCTTCGGTCATGGTCGTCCTCCGTGCGTGGATCGAATGCATGGACGGTGCCAATGGATGAACGCCGGGCATTCACCGGTCGACCGACGTCGGTCGACGGACGTCGGTCGCCCGCGCCGGGGTGACGCCGAGGCAACGCACCCCGCTACGGATGGTCGCGCGCGGCCCAGGTTGGTCCAGCGGGTGGCGCCCGGCGCGGCGTATGCTGCGGCCCGGGAGGGGTAGATGGCGTGGATCCTGGCGTGGGTGCTGGCGAGTTGCAGCTCCGAGGGCGACGATTGGTGCGACTGCGTGATCGCGAACGACTGCTGGGACTCCGCGGAGTGCCCGGAGGATCCCGTCGGGAGCTGCCTGTGGTACGCCTCCCGCGGGCCCGTGCCGTCCTACGCCGGCCAGGACAGCGAGGTGTGCTTCGCGGTCGTCCTGGAGTGCTACGAGCCCGTGTGCGGGTCGCCGCCGGAAGGGGACGGTTGACCCGTCCGGTCAGCGCGCTCAGGGCCGGGCGGCGCCGTCGAGGGCGGCGTGCTCCGCCTGGAACGCCTGGTGCACGTGGTCGACGAACGCCCGGATCCGGCTGTTGTGCCGCAGGTCGGGCAGCGTGAGGACCCACAGATCACGGGCCTCGTGGGTCAGCCGCCCGCCGAGGCGCACCAAGAGCGGATCGGCGTCGCCGAGGAAGCACGGCAGGAAGTACACGCCGATCCCGGCGGAGAGCGCGCGGCGGATCACGCTGTAGTCGTCGGACCGGAGCGCGACCCGGGCGCCGGGGGCGTGGGCGGCGAGCCAGCTGTCGAGCCACCGCCCGTCCGAGCGCTCGTCGGGGAACAGCCACGGGTAGTCGCCGAACCGCGCGTCGGGCCCGAGCCGCTCGACCAGCGTCCGGGCGCCGTACACCTCGATCTGCATCCGTCCGAGCCGGCGCCCGCTGAGGTGCTCGGCCGGGGCGTTGCCGACCCGCACGGCCACGTCGGCCTCGCGCCGGAGCAGCGACACCTGCTCGTTCGTGACCCGCACGGTGAGCTCGACCCCGGGGTACCGGTCGAGGAACGACGAGAAGACCTCGTAGAACCGGTCGAACACGAAGTCGACGGTCGACACCCGCAGCGGCCCGACGAGCGCGGCGTCGCGCCCGAGGATCCGCCCCTCGGCGACCAGGACCTCGGCCTCGACCTTCAGCGCGGTCTCGACGAGATCCGCCCCGGCAGCCGTCGCGACGAGGCCGTCGGGGCTCCGCTCGAACAGGCGCGCGCCGAGGCGATCCTCCGCGGCCTTCAACCGGCGCCCGACGGTGGTGCGGGTGACGGCGAGCGCGGCGGCGGCGTCGGTCAGCGTGCCCTCGCGGTGGATCGCGAGGAGGTACCGGAGGTCGTCCCAATCCATCCGCACATTCTTGCACGGCTGGTGGTCGAATTCGACCGTACCGCGGGCGCTGGTGCACGCATAGGCTCTGATCATGAATGCCATTCTTCAGACGGGCTACGGGGATCCGGAGCGGGTGTTGTCGTGGGGTGCCATCGAGGCGCCGATCCCCGGCGACGACGAGGTGCTGGTGGAGGTCCGCGCGACGTCGGTCAACACGCCGGACTGGATCGCGGTCACGGGCGTGCCGTACGCGCTGCGGCCGGCGATGGGCCTGGGCGGTCCGCGCTCGCTGGTCCGCGGGTCGGACGTGGCGGGGATCGTGCTGGCGGTGGGCCGAGCGGTCCAGGGGTTCGCGCCGGGGGACGCGGTGTACGGCTCGGTCTGGACCGGCGGGTTCGGCCCGAACGGGCCCGGGACGTTCGCGGAGCGCACGGTCGCGCCGGCGCGGCACTTGGC
>JBEBJW010000213.1:0-8483 GCA_040079715.1 Myxococcota bacterium
CGTTGGGGGCGGTCCGGACCTGCGGTCCCTCGGTCGCTCCGAGTCGTCCCAGCGAGCCGGGACGGCGGCCCGAAGACTCGCGTCAGGAGCGCGTGAATGCTCCCTGAAGGGAGCATTCCCGAGCGCTCCTAGAGCTGGTCTTCGACCTGCTGCGCCGACAGGAGCGTGTAGTCGATCACGATCGTCGACAGCGCGTTCGGGACGTAGGTCACGAACTTGATGCTGTTCCGGATCGAGTCGTAGGTGTAGTAGTCGCCGTCGTCGCCGGTCGGGATCACCGGGGCGCCGTACTCGTCGACCGCGACCTCCACGAACGCGAGCTCGGCCCCGCCGACGTCCTCGACGTGGACGTCGATCGTGCCGGCGACCGGGCGCTGCGACAGGAAGTACTCGCGCTTCAGGCCGGACGCCTGGATCCCGAGCCGCTCGAGGACCTCGCTCCAGTCGTCGTCGGTGATGTCCCACACGATCCCACCGATCGAGGCGGTGGTGTTGAGGTAGGCGGTGCCCTTGTCGATCCCGCTCATCGTGACGATCGACGAGAAGCTGCGCTCGTCCGCCTCGGGCTTCAGCCCGTCGTACCACTCGACGAACTCGGCCTGGGTGATCAGGTTCGCCTGGGTCTGATCGCGCTCGTCGCTGATCAGCACGGTGTGGATCGACGCCTCGTCACGGTAGAAGCCGGCGTTGGTCGTGTCCTTCTTCAGCTCGAGCGCGGTGAACGTGGCGCCGAGGCCCTTCTCCGTCCCGGAGCCGTTGGTGCCCATCCGGGCCATCGACGAGAAGATGACCTCCGGGCTCGCCGTGTTCGGCTCGATGAACGTCAGCCCGGACACGTTCCGGAGCTGACCGCTGCGGCCGTTGCCGGGGTTGTCGATGTCGGTCGAGGTGACGCCGATGTGGTAGTCGAGGCCCGAGCCGACGAAGTAGTTGATGAACACCGGGAAGTTCGCGGCGAGCGCGTCCTGTTCGTCGAACATCGACCCGGAGTTGTCGATCGTCCACAGCACGTCCACCAGCGGCGTGGTGACCTGGACGATCCGGTCGCTGTTCTGGACGTCGGCGAGCGGCGGCGGGATGGAGTCCAGGTACTGCGGGACGTTGTCGCCGTAGCCATAGTCGCTGCAGGCCGCGAGCACCGCCGGCACTGCGATCCATCCGATCCGCGCGAACCATCCGGGCTGCGCAAGGCGCTTGACCATGTTTTCACTCCCGCGTGTCGCCGGACCATTCCCAGCGCGCGGGAGAACCTTCACCAGGACCTGACCGACCGCGATCCGGTCGGCCGAACGTCAGATCACGTCTTGCTGGTCCTGCTGGGCGGACAGCAGCGTGTAGGTGATCACGATCTTCGACAGCGCGTTCGGGACGAACGTGACGAACGTGATGCTGTTCCGGGTGGAGTCGTACGTGTAGTACGAGGTGTCGCCCGTGGTGATGGTCGGCAGGATCGGCTGGCCGTACTCGTCGACCGCGGCCTCGGTGAACCCGAGCTCGGCCCCACCCACGTCCTGGACCTTGACCTCGACGGTGCCCTCGACCGGTCGCTGCGACAGGAAGTACTCGCGCTTCAGGCCGGACGCCTGGATCCCGAGCCGCTCGAGGACCTCGCTCCAGTCGTCGTCGGTGATGTCCCACACGATCCCACCGATCGAGGCGGTGGTGTTGAGGTAGGCGGTGCCCTTGTCGATCCCGCTCATCGTGACGATCGACGAGAAGCTGCGCTCGTCCGCCTCGGGCTTCAGCCCGTCGTACCACTCGACGAACTCGGCCTGGGTGATCAGGTTCGCCTGGGTCTGATCGCGCTCGTCGCTGATCAGCACGGTGTGGATCGACGCCTCGTCACGGTAGAAGCCGGCGTTGGTCGTGTCCTTCTTCAGCTCGAGCGCGGTGAACGTGGCGCCGAGGCCCTTCTCCGTCCCGGAGCCGTTGGTGCCCATCCGGGCCATCGACGAGAAGATGACCTCCGGGCTCGCCGTGTTCGGCTCGATGAACGTCAGCCCGGACACGTTCCGGAGCTGACCGCTGCGGCCGTTGCCGGGGTTGTCGATGTCGGTCGAGGTGACGCCGATGTGGTAGTCGAGGCCCGAGCCGACGAAGTAGTTGATGAACACCGGGAAGTTCGCGGCGAGCGCGTCCTGCTCGTCGAACATCGAGCCCGAGTTGTCGATCGTCCACAGCACGTCGACCAGCGGGGTGGTGACCTGGGTGATCACGTCGACCTGCTGGACGTCCTGGATCGGGGGGACGATCGAATCGGGCCACTGCGGGACGAAGTCGCCGAAGTTGGTCTCGATGCAGCCGGCCGTCAGGGCCGACAGGACGAGGGCGAACGGCATCATCCTGGACATGAACGCTCCCACGGAGATCGGTGCACCGTATCCTGTAAAAATCTTCACCGCTCGGCGTCCGCGGCTCCGGCGTCGATCGACGCGAGCAGCGTGTACCGGATGACCACCCGGCTCGCGGCCTCCGGGATGAACTCGACGAACGAGATGCTGTTCCGTTGGGGGTCGTACGTCCATCCCCCGGTCGGCGGCTCCCCGGCCGCTTCCCCGAACGGCAAAACCGTCCCGTGCGGATCGTGGACTTCGACCTCGATGGTGTCCGGGACGGGGAGGTGGGACAGGAAGTACTCCCGCTTCATCCCGGTGGCCTGGACCCCGAGCCGGTCGAGGACCGTGGCCCAGTCGCCGTCGACGATGTTCCACGCGATCCCGCCGATCTGGTCGGTCACGTCGAGGTAGTCGGACCCTGCGTCGTAGCCGGACATCGTGACGATCGACGAGAACGTGCGCTGGTCTGCCTCGCGCTTCAGGGTGTCGTACCAGTCGATGAACTCGGGCTTCGTGATCACCGTGGTCTCGGTCTGGTCTTGCTCGTCCGAGATGACCACGGTGTGGATCGCGGCTTCGTCGCGGTAGAACCCGGCGTTGTACGTCTCCGGGTACGCCACCAGCGCGAGGTACACCGCGCCGAGGCCCTTCTCCGCCCCGGACCCCTCGGTCCCCATCGACGCCATCTGGTCGAACACCCCCGCGGGATCCGGGGTGGACGCGTCGATGTAGGTGCGACCGTCGGCGTCGGTCCGGAGCCGGCCCTGATCGTGCGGGTTGTCGAGGTCGGTCGACACGACCCCCACGTGGTAGTCGAGGCCGGAGCCGTCGAAGTAGCTCATGAACCGCGGGAAGTTCGCGGCGAGCGCCGTCTGCTCGTCGTCCATCGAGCACGAGTTGTCGATCGTGAACAGCACGTCGATCACCGGGACCGTCGTCTGGACGATCGTGTCCTCCTGGGTCGGGTCGGGCACGGCGGGCGCCTTCGACGCCGGCCACTCCGGCAGCTCGGCCGGCAGGTCGTACTCGAGGCACCCGGACGCGGCCACCAACGCCCACAGCGCCGCGGTCCGCGCCAGTCGGAGCGGCGAACCGAGCCCGTCGAGGATCCTGCCGCGTGCCGCCATCCCGCCGCTCCTTGGGCACGAATGCCCGGTCCGACCCCTATCGTACGCTACCCCGCCGGCGCCGGGTGACACAACCGATCGCGAGCGCGGCGATCCACGCGCCCCCCGCCGTGCCGGCTCCCGCCGCGTCGCAGCCGCAGCCGCCCTTGCCGTCGTCGCCGTCGGTCGGGGGGGGCGCGCCGGTGTCGGTGTCGGTGCCGTCGTCGAGGGGGCAGCCGAACTCGTTCACCTCGGTGCCGGGCGGGGTGTTGCTGCAGGCGTCCTTGCAGCCGACGATGCCGTCGTTGTCGGTGTCGTTGTCCGGCGCGCCGCAGCCGCAGATCCCCACGTCGACGTCCTTGTCCGGGTCGTCGGGGCACCGATCGTCGCAGTCGAACGTGCCGTCGCCGTCGGTGTCGTCGTCCGGCTCCTCGCAGCCGCAGACGCCGGGCTCGGTCTTGCCGGGGTCGGTCGGGCAGTCCTCGAGGCAGTTCTCGACGCCGTCGCCGTCGGTGTCGACGTCCGGGACGTTGCAGCCACAGATCCCGGTGTCGGCCGCCTTGTCGGGGTCGTCCGGACAGGCGTCGACCGAGTCGGCGACCCCGTCCTCGTCGAGGTCCACGTCGAGGACGGTGGCGGCGAAGTCCGGGCCGCCGCCGTCGTCGATCCACCCGGCGATCGCGACCTTCGACCCGCCGTAGTCGATCGCGGTCACCCGCGCGTCGCCCGCCCACGCCGGGCCGACCCAGTCCTGGTCCTCGAACCCGTCGTACGCCGACAGCTTGCGGACCCGCCACCGCGACACGCCGGTGGCGTCGTCGATCTCGGTCCCGCCGACCAGCAGGTCGCCCACGTCGTCGAGCGCCACCGCGGTGGCCTGCTCGCTCGCCCCGTTCGCGCTCTCGTACGGTTCGGTCCACAGACGGTTCGCGCCGCCGAGCCCGTCACCGCCGTTGTCGTACCGGATCACCAGCCAGTCGAAGTCGGCGGCGCCTGCGTTGTCGGTCCCCTCGTTGGTGGTGCCGACCACGTACACGTCGCCGGTCAGCACGTCGATCGTGACGGCGAGCGCGCGATCGTCGAGCTGGCGGTCGCCGGCGAACGTGTCTTCCCACACGAGCACGCCGGCGGCGGTGAAGTACCGGACGTGCCAGTCCGCGTCGTTCAGATCGCTGCCGGGGAGCCCGGAGTACCCGCGGGTGCCCACCACCACGAAGTCGCCGGACGCTGCGTTGACCGCGACGTCGAACGCCTGGTCCGGCACGGCGATGTAGGCGTCGAAGTCGTAGGTGACCGGCGGGATCAGGGCCTGCCCGTCGGCCTCGTCGAACTTCCAGGTCACCCACCGGCCGGCGTCGTCGCCGTGCGCGCCCCACCCGGTCGCGAACACCGTGCCGGTGGTCCAGTCGGCCCCGGTGCACTCCTGGAGATCGCTCGTGGCCGGGCTCCCGTCGGTGTACACGAGCGTCCACTCGGTCACCGGCGGGCCGCCGAACGCGTCCGGCAGGCGCGCGTCGAGCAGGTACCGGGTGGTCGGATCGCCGATCGCGTCGGCGCCGACGGCGCCGCACAGGGCGATCCCGCCGCTGACCGGGTCGATGTCGATCGCGGCGTACCGATCGGCGCTGGAGCTGCGGTCCGGTCCGATCGGCCCCGCGTCGAGCGCGAGCTCCCACCCGACGGCGCCGGCGGGATCGTACGACACGGCGTACCCGTCGGTGCCGTGATCGGCCGCGCCGTCGAGCGCGCCGACCACCACGACGTTGCCGTCAGCGTCGATCGCGACCCCGGCCGCGGCGTCGACGCCGTCGGTCCCGTGCCGGCCGTCGACGGTCCGGGTCCAGGCCTCGACCAGTCCTTCGAGATCGGTCGCCCCCGCCACCCGCTCGAACCCCATCGGCGCCAGTACGAACCACACGCTCCCTCCTCCAGGGCGCCATCATGCCCCGATCCGACCCGCGCAGTCAGAGGGAATTCAGTCCCGGCAGCGGAAGCGGGCCACGCTCAGCACCTGGTCGCCCTTGACCGGGCCGTTGTCCGGCGTCAGCACCGTCCCCGAACCGGACGTGCGGAGCTCGAAGTCGACCATCGGCACGTCGTCGACCGCCGGGAGCCCCCGCTTGCCGCAGTACGCCGCCGCCAGGTTCGGCGTGATCCACTTCGCAGGCTCGTCGAGCCGGTCGGGTGGGGCGACCGCGCCGTCCCATTGGTCGAGGTATTTCGGAGCGTCCGGCGCCATCGTCCCGCCCTTCGCCCACCGGGGGTTCGCCGCGATCCACCGCTGGAGCTCGCGGTTCGTCACCAGGCCGTGGGAGCGCCGGACCGCCGGGGCGACGGGCGGCGCGACCCACCCGACCGCGACTCGACCTCGCCCACCTCGGGCACCACCAGCGGGGCGACGATCGATCGGCAGCCCGGCGGACAGGCGTCGGTCGCGGCGCACGCACGGGCGTCGTCGGCGCAGGTGCCCGCGGTGAGCGCGAGCTCGTAGCTGCCGGGGCGCACCGCGAACGCGAGCCCCGCGTCGGTCCGGGTCGCGGGGGCGCCGCCGACCGTCGCCACCAGCGTCACGTCGGCCGGAACGCCGCTGAGCCCGAGCGCCACGTCGCGGATCGGCGGGGGAGGGACGGTGACGGCGTGGCGCAGCGCCCCCTCGCCGTCCCGCACGTCGATCGTGTCGACCCCGGACCGGCAGGCGGACGGGCAGTCCGGCCCGCCGTCGGCGCACGCCGCGAGGGTGCACCCGGGCCCGGCGACCCACCGGAGCACGACCGGGCCGAGCGCGACCTCGGAGAACCGGTACGCGCCGGCCTCGGACCCCACGAGGATCCCGGACGACGTCGCGAGCTCGAACCCGCTGGCCGGCGCGCCGTCGACCCGGATCACGAGGTCGCGCGTCGGCTCGGGCAGGGTCCCCGAGAACCACATCGCGGCGCCGATCGCGATCGCCCCGAGCCCGATCGCGGCCGCCGCCACCGCGATCCCGATCCCGCCGAACGCGGCCAGCGCGACCCGCGACATCGGCGCGGGCGCGGTGACCGGGGTGGTCGGCTGGATCGCGCGCGGGACCCGCCACTGGCGGACCGCCGGACCGCCGGGCTGGGCCCCGTCGAGCGAGACCGACGGATCGGACAGCGCCGACGTGGTCCCGCCGGCCCCGAGCGGTCGAGCGGGAAAACCAGCCCCGAGCGGTCGAGCGGGGAATTCAGGATCGAACGGCGTCTCGAGGCCGGCCGGGCTGAGGGTGACCCCCGCACTCCGCTTGAGCGTGGGCTCGAGCAGGCGGATCCGGTCGGCGATCTCGGCCGCGTCCGCCAGGCGCTCGCCCGTGTCGCTGTGGGTCATCGATCGGATCAGGTGGCGCACGTCGTCGTGGAACGCCTCCCCGGGATCGAGCGGCGGATGGCCCTGCTTCGCGACGATCACCTGCATCGCCTGCTGCCGAGCGGTGCCCTGGCCGGAGACCGGGAACGCGAGCTTGCCGGTGAGCAGCTCGTAGAACACGACCCCGAGCGCGTAGATGTCCCACCGCGACGGATCGAGCTGCTCGGGGACGATCCACTCGGGCGGCGCGTACGACACGGTGCCGAACGCGACCCCGTGCTGGGTGATCCGCGACGATCCCACCTCGACCGCGAGCCCGAAGTCGACGAGCTTCAGCCGGCCCGTCTTCTCGACCAGCAGGTTCGCGGGCTTGATGTCGCGGTGCCGGATCCCCTTCGAGTGGAGGTACGCGACGGCCTCGGCGCACTGGCGCATGAACCCGACCGCGTCGGCGTACGGCATCGGGCCGCGGCGCAACCGCTCGTCGAGGCTCTCGCCCGCGACGAACTCCATCTCGATGTACGGCGGATCCGCGTCCGGTCGGACGTTTCGGACCTTCACGATGTTCGGGTGATCGAGCTGCCCGAGGATGTCGGCCTCGCGGATGAACCGCGCCTCGGCCTCGGGGTAGCGCTTGAGCTGCCCATCGAGGACCTTGACGGCCGCGAGGATCCGTTTGGCCGCCTTGTTGTGGCACCGATACACCGAGCCCATTCCGCCGCTGCCGAGCGCGGCTTCGATGACCCAGATGTCGATGGCGTCTCCGGGTTGGAGCACCGCCGTTCGCCCTCCTGGCCGCAATCTAGCCGAGGTCGCGACGAGGTGCGCACATGTCCGGAATGGTGTAGGTTTCACCCGTCATGCTGAGCTCGCTCGTTCGGGTCGCGGGCCGCGTCGCCACGCTGCTGTTCATCACGGGATCCTCGGTGGTGGGTGGCGGCGTCGCGCTCGCCACGCCGGTCGACATTCACGGTGCGCCCCCCGCCGTGCCCTCGTCGGATCCCAGCGCGCCGATCACGGTGTGGGCGCCGCGTCCGGTCGCCGCGTCCGCCGGCGGACCGATCGCGTTCGGCGGCGCGGTGATCGGCGAGTACGCCACCGGCCTGTTGAGCTACCAGGAGCAGGTCGGCGGCGACGGGGGCGAGTTCGAAGACACCCCGATCCTGACCGATCTCGTCGGGCTGAACGCGTCGGCGTACGTCTCGCCGATCTCCCGCCTGACGATCGCGCTGACCGTGCCGGTGTTCCCGTACCTCCGGTCGGACGTCCGCGCGCTCGGCACCCTGCGCCCGTCGTGGGGGCTGTCCGGCGTGCGCGCCGCGGTCCCGATCACGATCCTCGCTCCGACCGCCGGGGAGACCGGGTTCAGCCTCGGCGTCGTCCCGTGGATCACGGTCCCGGTCGGGCGGGGGGATCCGCTGGTCCGCGACGCTGGCCCGTCCGGCGGCGGCGTCGCCACCGCGCGGCTCCGAGCCTCGGCGGTCGATCTGGTGGCGAACGGGGGGGTCCGGGTCGGACCGGTGGGCTCGGTGTTGGCGGTGGAGGTCCACCAGCCGGTGCAGGTCCCGCTCGGGGCCGCGGTCGGGGTGCGGATCCTGGCGGACACCTGGCTCCACGCCGAGGCCACCGCCACGGTGAACACGCGCGCGATCCCGGTCGCGTCTGCAACCACCGGAACCAGTCCCGGAACGGGCTCTGCGTTCGCCGGGGCGCAGGA
>JBEBJW010000214.1:0-8473 GCA_040079715.1 Myxococcota bacterium
CCCGCTGACCGCCTGCTCGCGGATCAGCTCGAGCACGTCCCGTCGCCCCGGCACGTCCAACCCGTCGGTCGGCTCGTCGAGCAGCAGCACCCGGGGTTCGTGCACCAAGGCCCGGGCCAACACCACCCGCCGCTTCATCCCGGTGGACAGGTCCCCACACGGCGTGTCGGCGTACGACGACGCGCCCATCCGCTCGAGCAGCGCCTCGCCGACCGCGGCTCCGCCGGCCACCCCTTGGATCCGGGCGAACAGCCGCACCACCTCGCGTGGGGTCAGCCGCTCCGGCAGGCCGGCCTCCGCGGGGACGTACGCCATGCGCTCGCGCGCCCCGAGCGGGTCCTTCCGCCGATCCACCCCGTCGACCAGGATCTGGCCGGCGTCGGGGTCGATCAAGGTCGCGATCATCCGCAGGGTGGTGGTCTTGCCCGCGCCGTTCGGCCCGAGCAACCCGTAGATTTCGCCCGGCTCCACCCGGAACGACAGGTGGTCGACCGCCAGCACCACTCCCCGGGAAGTGGTGCGGAACGCCTTCGTCAGGTCCCGCACGTCGAGCATCGACCGCACCCTACCGCAGGTGGGCGACCGCTGCGAGGACGGTGGGGCACCGGCGGGTTACGGGCGCCGACTCTGTGGGAGGGGTGATGGCGACGATCCGCAGCTGGTTGCAGGGCGCGTGGGTGAGCGGGACCGGCCCGGCGGTCACGGTGGTCGATCCGACCACCAACGCGCCATACGCCGAGGCCTCCACCGCGGGCCTGGACCTGCGGGCAGCGCTGGCCTACGCGCGGGACCGCGGCGGTCCGGCGCTGCGGGCGACCACGTTCGCGGCGCGCGGGGTGATGCTCGACGCGATGGCGGCCGCGATCCATCAGCACCGAGACGACCTGATCGAGGTGTCGCGCGCGTCGGGCGGGACGACCCGCGGCGACGCGAAGTTCGACATCGACGGCGCGGCCGGCACCCTCGCGTACTACGCCGGGCTCGGGAAGTCCCTCGGCGAGCGGCGGATCGTGCTCGACGGCGAGCCCGACGCGGTGCTGCGGTCGAAGCGGTTCGCCGCGCAGCACCTGTGGGTTCCGCGGCACGGGGTCGCGGTCCACCTCAACGCGTTCAACTTCCCGGCGTGGGGGATGGCGGAGAAGGCCGCGGTGGCGCTCCTGGCGGGCGTGCCCGTCCTGTCGAAGCCCGCCACCAGCACCGCGGCGCTCGCGGTGAAGATCGTCGAGCTGTGGAACGGCGCGGGCGTGTTGCCCGAGGGCGCGTTCTCGCTGCTGGTGGGGCCGGTGGGCGACCTGCTCGACCACCTCGGCCCGCAGGACTGCCTGGCGTTCACCGGTGGGTCGGACACCGCGCGCGCGATCCGCTCCCATCCGGCGGTGATCGCGAACAACGTGCGGGTGAACGTCGAGGCGGACTCGCTCAACGCGTCGGTGCTCGCGCCGGACGTGGAGCTCGGCTCGGACACGTTCCAGATGTTCGTCAACGAGGCCGCCCGCGACATGCTGCAGAAGGCGGGTCAGAAGTGCACCGCCGTGCGCCGGATCTTCGTGCCCGCCGCGGTGGCCGACGACGTGATCGCGGCCCTGGTCGACCGCCTGTCGAGGTCGGTGGTGGGCGATCCGGGGGAGAAGGGCACCGACGTGGGGCCGGTCGCGAGCCCGGCGCAGCGCGACGCCGTCCGCAAGGGCCTGATCGAGCTCGAGCGCTCGGCGAAGCTGGTGTGGCGCGCGCCCGCGCCCGAGACCGGGTGCTTCGTGCCCCCGTCTCTGTTCCGGTCCGACGCGGGCCTCGCGGCGCCGTACGTGCACGACCACGAGGTGTTCGGCCCGGTGGCGACCGTGCTCACCTACTCGGGCGAGGCCGACGAGGCGGTCGCGCTCGTCGCCCGCGGCGGCGGTGGGCTCGTCGCCAGCGTGTACAGCGACGACGCCGGGTGGGCCGCTCCAGTGGTCCTCGGGCTGGCGCCGTGGCACGGCCGGATCCACTGGGGCTCCGGCAAGGTCCACGACCAGAGCCCGGGACCCGGCACGGTCCTGCCGAACCTGGTCCACGGCGGGCCCGGCAAGGCCGGCGGGGGCGAGGAGCTCGGCGGGCTGCGCGGTCTCGCGTTCTACAGCCAGCGCACCGCGATCCAGGCCGATCGGGCCCTGCTCGAGCGCGCGCTCGGGGTCACCGCCCGGTCGGAGGCCTGACCCGCTTCACGGAGTCCCGTCCTCGGTCCCGCGGTGGGCCTTCACGCAGTTCCGGCCGCCGTGCTTCGCCGCGTACAGCGCGTCGTCCGCGGCCTGGATCAGGGCGTCGCGGCCCGGCTCGGGCAGCCGGTCGACCGCGGCGACCCCGAGCGACGCGGTGGCCTGGATCACCTGGCCGCGCAGGTCGAACCGGAGCTCGGACACCGCGACCCGGATCCGCTCGGCGAGCAGGATCGCCGGATCGAGCTCGGTCTCGGGCAGCAGCAGCGCGAACTCCTCGCCGCCGTACCGACACGGCACGTCCGTGGTCCGGACGCTGTTCCACAGCAGCTCGCCGATCCGCTGGAGCACGCGGTCGCCGGTCGGGTGGCCGTAGGTGTCGTTCAGCCGCTTGAAGTGGTCCACGTCCACCATCACCAGTGACAGCTTCCGACCGTATCGGATCGAGGCGGCGAGCTCCTCTGCCAGCCGTCGCTCGAAGTGCGCGCGGTTCCACAGCGTGGTCAGCGCGTCGACGCTCGCCCGGGTCGACAGCAGGTCCTGGTACCGCTTGGTCCGCAGCGCAGCCCGGACCCGCGCCCTGAGCTCGGACGGCTCGAACGGCTTGGTGACGTAGTCGACGGCACCCAGATCGAACCCGGTGACCTTCTGCTCGACCGCGCCGTTCGCGGTCAAGAACACGACGGGGATGCCCTGGGTCCGGGGATCCTCCTTCAGCTTCCGGATCACGTCGAACCCGCCCATGTCCGGCATGTCGACGTCGAGCAGGATCAGGTCCGGACGCACGTCTGCTGCGATCCGGAGCCCGGACGGCCCGTCGTCTGCGTGGTGGAGCGTGAGATCCTCGGTGCGGAGGCGCACGGTGAGCAGCTCGTGGACATCGAACGAGTCGTCGACGATCAACACGGACGGTTTCATGCGGACATCCCCCCGGCCCGGTCGATCAGCCGCGCCCGGCCGATCAACGCGAGCAGCTCGTCGGCGGTCACCTCGCGCGCGACCGGATCCCCGGACCGACACGCGTCTTCGAGCCGCGCCGCGGCCGCCCCGATCGTCGGGAACCCGTACGACGGCGCGGAGCCCTTCAGCTGGTGTGCGAGCCGGGTGATCACGGGCTGATCGTCGCGGGCGAGCCCGGCCCGGATCGCGTCGGCCCGCTCCGGCAGCGTCGTCACGAACCGGATCACCAGCTCGCGCAGCTCCGGGTCGTCCTCGAACTCGCTGTGGAGCGGGACCTCGGTCGCGATCCGCGCCGGGGGCGGCGGATGGGTCCTCGTCCGGGACTGCGGCTCGGGCTGCGGCACCGGCTCGGCCGCGCGCTGGGTCGCGGCCCACCGGCGGATCGTGTCGAACAGCGCCGTCCGGTCGATCGGCTTCGTCAGGTAGTCCGAGCACCCGGCGGCGATGCACCGCGCCCGGTCGGTCGCCATCGCGTGGGCGGTCAACGCGACGATCGGCCCGGTGTACCCGAGGGTCCGGAGGGTGGACGCGGCCTGGTACCCGTCCATCTCCGGCATCTGCATGTCCATCAGGATCACGTCGTAGGTACCGGAGGTGGCCTTGTCGACCGCGATCCGGCCGTTCTCCGCCAGGGTCACGGTGGCGCCGGCGCGCCGGAGCAGCGTGGACAGCAGGATCTGGTTGTCGTGACCGTCCTCGGCCAGCAGCACCCGGGCGTCGATCGGGGCGGTCCCGCCGCTCGGCGACACCGGCTCCGGGGTCGACCCGGCCTCCTCGAGGTTCTCGAGCAGCGCCACGCCGTCGAGCGCGCCGGTCGGCACGGTGACGGTGAACGTGCTGCCGACGCCGGGCTGGCTGTCGACGGTGAGCTTGCCGTCCATCATCTCGACCAGTCGCTTGCAGATGACCAGGCCGAGGCCGGTCCCGCCGTACTTCCGGGTCGTCGACCCGTCGGCCTGGGTGAACGGCTGGAACAACCGCCCGAGCTGCTCGCGGGACATTCCGATCCCGTCGTCGATCACCGCGAACGAGATCGTCGGGGACGCCGTCCCGAGCCCGTCGAGCTTCACCGTGACCCGGACCTCGCCCTTCTGGGTGAACTTGATCGCGTTGCCGACGAGGTTCATCAGGATCTGGCGGATCCGGGTCGGATCCGACACCATCTGGTCCGGGATCGGCGTGAGGTACGCGATCGAGAACCCGAGCTGCTTCTCGAGCGCGCGGACCCGCATCAGCGAGGCCACGTCGACCACGATCCGGCTCGGCGAGCAGGCGATCGACTCGACCACCATCTTGCCGGCCTCGATCTTCGACAGATCGAGGATGTCGTTCAGCAGCGTCAGCAGGTGCTCGCCGTTCCGCCGGATCGTCTTGACGTGGTCGAGCCGCTCGGTCGCCCCCAGGGACGGGTCCATCAGCAGGTCGGCGTACCCGAGCACCGCGGTGAGCGGGGTCCGGATCTCGTGGCTCATGTTCGCGAGGAACTCGCTCTTCGCGCGGTTCGCGGCGTCGGCGGCGTCGCGCTCGGCGATCTGGGCCTGCAGATCGTCGTTCAGGCGCTCGAGCTCGAGGGTGCGCTCGCGTACCCGGGCCTCCTTCGACTGCAGATCGTCGCGGGCGCGGGCGAGCTCGGTCTGGGCGCGGTGCCGCTCGAGCACCCGGCCGACCTGGGCGCCGATGTCGGCCGCGAGCGCCAGGATCCGCTCGTCCGCCGGCCGGTGCTCGACGAAGAAGAACTCGAGCACCGCGGCGACCCGCTCGCCCATCAGCACCGGCAGCGCGAACCCGGCCCGCACGCCGACCTCGCTGCTCGCCATGTTCCGCGAGAAGCTCCGGTCCGTCCCGACGTCCTCGATCCACGCGGGGGTGCCCGTCTCGAGGACCCGCCCGGGCAGGCCCTCGCCGCGGCGGAGCGTCGACGCGTCGGTCATCCCCTGGAGGGTCCGGAACCGATGCGGATCGTCGAGGTACCACATTCCGTCGTCGATGAACCACAGTCCCGTCGCGACCAGCAACGGCGTCTCGTCCGGCACCATCCACGCGTGCCCGACGCTCGCACCGACGTGCACCGACAGCTCGCGCAGGCACATCTTCAGCGCATCCGCCACGAACGGGGCCTGGTTCGCCGCGGTGGCGATCGCGCGCATCAGCTGAGCCTCGCGCTGCCGATCGCCGAGCTCGGCCATCGTGCTCTCGGCCTCGATCTCGGCGGCGCGGCGGGCGGCGCGCTCCCGCTCGATCCGACGGTTGAGCCGCAGGACGTGTCGCTCCATCCGTCAGCTCCGTTCGAACCCGACCAGCATCGTGCACTGCGGATCTCCGCGGTGCCGGCAGGTCGTGTGGACCACCGACGCGATCTCGCCGAACCGGGTCGCGAACCCCTCCATCAGCCCGTGTGCGAACGCGCACAATTGGCGGTGCGACAGGTAGATCAACGACATTCGCCCGTCCGGCAGGTCCTCGAAGCTCAGCGCCGGAAACTCGGCGTTCGGGTGGCGCTTGCGGGCCTCGGGGTGGATCACCGAGTCGACCGACTGGAGGAACGTCCGGGTGGTGGTGTGGCGCTCGAGGAACGCGGGGTACCGGTCAGCGAGCAGCCCCGCGGCCTCCTGACCGAACCACCGGATCACCTCGTGGCCGGGGAGGTGGAGCACCGCCGCGGCCGCCTCGACGATCCGATCCAGTTGCTCGTCGGGGTAGGTGCCGAGCGAGGTGTAGACCCCGTCCAGGCCAGCGCGGTCGAGGATGTCGTCCCAGGCGTCTTCGCCGTGGGTGCGCCGCACCGACTCCTCGAACAGGTTGTACACGATTCCCTTCATCGCGCCTCCTGGACCCGCCGGACCCTTCGGGTGTTGTGGAGGGGCCTTGAGGGCTTTCACCGGCCATGGGACGGCATTCGGTGTCGCGCGGGTTGCTGGGAGTGGCGACCGGGTCGGCGGTGCTTATACGATGAACATGACGGAACCGGAGGTCGGGCACATGGGCAAGTGGCAGGACCGGTTCGACGCGCTCCAGCGATCGGTGGACGAGTGGCTCCGCGACGTCGCTGGCGCGGCGCGGTCCCGCTTGCGGGGCTCCGGAACCCCCGAGCCCGAGCTCGTGCCGGTGCCGGTCCGGGTCCCTATCCCCCGGCGATGATCCGGCCACCGGCGATGATCCGGCCACCGGCGATGATCCGGCCACCGGCGCTGAACCGCCGCCACGGATAGACGGCGGGGGTGCAGCTCCTCGATCCGGTTTCGCTCGCGATCGCGCTGGTGGCCGCGGTCGTCGCCGTCGCGATCGGCTACGTCCAGTGGCCCCGTCCGCCGACCCTCGACGGGGAGCGGTGGTTCAAGCTGACGCTGTGCACGCTGCTCCGCGGTCGGCTCGACGCGGCGGGCGCGACGGCGGACGCCTGGGAGCGCGAGGTCGTGCGGATCGTGCCGTATCACCCGGCCGGGCGGCTGCCGGAGCGGAAGTGGTCGAACCCGGTAGCCGCCGCGGTGCCCGGGATCGCGCTGCCGGGCGAGCACGCGCTGCTCGAGGCGCTGGCCCGCGAGCCGGATCCGGCGCGTCGGATCGCCGTGATGTACGACACCGACGAGGCGGGGCTGGCGGCGCGGTTCTCGGATCCGTCGGACCTCGGGGAGGCGTACGACTACCGCCAGCTCGGGCCGGGGGCGAGCTGGGACGCGCTCGCGGCGTGGGGTGCCGGGGACCGGACGTTCGCCGACGCCGCCCTGCGCTCGCTCGGCGCGCGGTGGGTGACGGTCGCGGGTCGGGCGGACCGGCTCGCCGGGCCATCGGTGCTCGACGCGATCGCGGCGGAGGTGCCGGACACGGTGGCGATCCGCCGCGGAGACGACGTGTCGGCCGCGATCCGGGCGGTGGTGACCGGGCCCGGGGTCCGCCTGGTGCTGGTCGCGGAGGAGGCGGCGGCGATCGAGCTGCTCCGGCTGCTGGCGGACGCGGCGGATCTGCGGGATCAGGTGGTCGCGGTGGTGGCGATCGGCGGGGTGATCGCCGGCCGCCCCGACGAGGACGGTCCGCTCGGGGAGACGGCGTGTCGGGATTGGCTCGCCGCCCACCTGAACCAGGTGGATCTCGACACCGACGTGGTCCGGCGCACGCCGTACTTCGCGGTCCAGTGGCTGGATCGGGCGAGCTGGCCGCCCGGCGCGCGCGGACTGCCGCTGCAGGCGAGCCGGTTCCCGCCGCCGGAGGCCGTGTCGGGGGTGCCGGACACGATCGAGACGGTGGACCTCGGGCCGCTCCCGTCCGACCGCGACCTGCCGGTCGAGCTGGTGGCCCGGGCGCTGGTCGCGGTGGTGTGCGGGTGGGTCCGATCGCGGCGGTGACGCGCGGCCCTCACGGCGCCCACCGCTCGACCCCGAACGGATCGAGCGCGGCGTCGGCGCTGACGATCGGCAGCCCCTCGATCAGCGCCTGAGCGGCCAACATCCGGTCGAACGGGTCGCGATGGTCGCCGGGCAGCCGACCGGCGCGGGTCGCGTGCAGGAGGGTGATGTCCACCGTCTCGAAGCCCTGCTCGATCAGCAGCTTCGGCAGCTCGGACACGACCGCCGCGGGCATCGGCAGCTTCCCGAGCCGGTGCTTGGTGGCGATCTCCCAGCCCGAGGCCGCGCTGACGAGCACGCGGGTGTCTGCGTCGACGATCTGGGCCCGGCGCGCCGCCGACAGCCGCTCGTCCCCGACCAGCCACCACAGCAGCACGTGCGTGTCGAGCAGGATCTTCATCCGTCACCCTCCCACGCGGCGAGCTCCTCGGCGGGGAGGGGATCGTCGAACCCGGCGGGGATCGGCCCGAGCTCGGGGTGGGCCCCGAACCGCCGACGCGGAGGGGGATCGCCCACCGGGACCAACCGCACCATCGGCACGTTGCCCCGCGCGATCACGATCTCCTCGCCCGCGCAGGCCTGCTCGACCAGCCTGGACAGGTGGGTCTTCGCCGCCTGGATGTTGACGGTCTTCATGGTGGTGGCCTAACCAGACCAGGTTGGTCGGACCAGGTACCGGTCACGCCACCGCTCCGTGTCCTTCAGGGATCGAGGCGGCGTGCCTTGGCGATCGCCGTGTCGAGGCCGCCGACCATGATCAGCGCGTCCTCGGGCAGGTCATCGGCCCGACCGTCCAACAACGCCTCGAACCCGGCCACCGTGTCGGCGGCCGTCACGTACACGCCCGGCAGGCCGATGAACGGCGCGTAGACGTGGAGCGGCTGTGTGAGGAGCCACAGGACCTTTCGCGCGCGAGCCACCGTCCGTCGGTCGACGGCGTCGAGCTCGTCCATCCCGACCCGATCGAGCTCGGATTGGAGG
>JBEBJW010000215.1:0-8459 GCA_040079715.1 Myxococcota bacterium
GCCGCGGATCGTGAACGCGCCCCGGAGCTCGCTGCTGCGGGATCTCCACCACGCGTTCCTCCGGTGGTCGTGGCTCCAGGCGCTCGGCGCGCTCGCGCTCGGGTGGCTGGTCGAGAACCTGGTGTTCGCGTTCGCGTACGCCGCGGTCGGGGGGATCGCCGAGATGCGCCCGGGGTCGCTGGTCGACGCGTTCCACTTCTCGGTCCAGACGTTCGGCACGATCGGGTACGGCGCGATGCACCCGGCGAGCGCGGCGGCGAACGTGCTGGTCGACCTCGAGTCGATCACCAGCCTGGTCCTCACCGCCGTCGGGACCGGCCTCGTGTTCTCGAAGTTCGCCCGCCCGGTCGTGCGGGTCGCGTTCGGGCGGTGGGCGGCGATCGGCCCGATGGACGGCGAGCCGACGCTGATGGTCCGGGTCGGCAACGAGCGGGGCAACCGGATCGTGAACACCGAGCTCCGGATGGTGATGGTCCGGACCGAGCGGCTCGCCGAGGGGACCACGTTCTACCGGATGCTCGACCTGAAGCTGCACCGGGATCGGGCGCCGGCGCTGTCGCGGTCGCTCCTCCTGCTCCACCGGATCGACCCGACGAGCCCGCTGTACGGGCTGAACCCGCAGCTCGCGGCGGACCTCGAGGTCGAGCTGATGGTGTCGATCAACGGCACCGACGACGTGACGCTCGCCCCGATGCACGCCCTGCACCAGTACGGCGACCAGCAGATCGCCTGGGGAGCCCGTCACGCAGACATCCTGTCGGAGGACCCGGACGGAACCCTGGTCCTCGACGTGGCGAAGTTCCACGATCTGCAGCCGACCGAGCCGACCGAGGCGTTTCCCTATCGGTGGTCCGGCTGAGCCGGTTCACTCCCCCGGGGGGCGCGTCAGCGCGATCACGGGCGGCTCGTCCTGCAGCCCGCACCGCATCGTGATCAACACGTCGCCCTGGTCGGGGTCCACCGGGACCTCCTCCGCGACCCGGAACCCCACGTCGGAGTACACCTTCAACGCCCTCCGGTTGTCGCGCCCGACCAGCAGCGACACCATCCGGATCCCCTTCGTGCGCAACCGGTCGAGCACGCCGGTGACGAACCGCTGGCCGAGCCCGCGCCCGCGCCACCCTGGCCGGATCCCCATCGACAGGAGCTGGACCTCGGTCGGTCGCTCCCAGCTCCGCAGGCAGACGCAGGTTCCGATGATGATCTCGTCGGCCCGCAGCAGGTAGACCTGGCCGAACTTCAGGAACGACGCCGCCGTGTACGGCGAGAACGTCGACTCCGAGAACGTCTGCAGGTCGATGTCGAGCAAGGTGCGGACGAGATCGGGCGTGACACTGTCGGCTTCGTCCACCCGGATCGCGTAGTCGCGGGCGCTCTTTCCATCGATCCGGAACCCTTCCATCCCGTCCTCCGGGGGCCCCTCCGACGGGAGGGGAAGCCACGTTCGCCCTGGTCCTCCCAGCGGGAGGGAGCTCAGTCTATGTCATCGGCGGTGCTACGCAACGGTTGGTTGCAGCGGACCCGCCCAGCGTGCGTTACCCCGGCCCGACAGGGAGGATCCGTGAACCCCGACTTCGCGGCGCATCGACGACGGCTGCTCGAACACCTCCCGGAGGACGAAGCCGTCCTCGTGTTCACTAACCCGGAGCACGTGCGGAACGGTGACTCGGAGTTTCGGTACCGCCCGGACTCCGACGTGTACTGGCTCACCGGGTGGGAGGATCCGCACGCGGCGGTGTTCGTCCGTCGGGGGGCCGAGCCGCTCACGATGTTCGTCCAGCCGAAGGACAAGGAGCGCGAGGTGTGGACCGGGCGCCGACCCGGTCCGGACGGGGCGCGGGCGAAGTTCGGGGCGGACGCGGCGTATCCGATCGGCGAGCTCGAGGACCAGCTCGCGAAGCTGCTCCAAGGGGTCCGCGCGCTCCACTACGCGTTCGCCCGCGATCCGGACCACGACGCGCTCGTGATGTCGTGCGTCGCGCGGGCGGCGCGGGCCGCGCGGAACAACGGCCTCGGCGCGCCCGAGACGTTCCACCACCCGTCGAAGCTGCTCCACGAGCTGCGCCTGATCAAGACCGACGACGAGCTCGCGGTGATGCGCGAGGCGGCGCGGCTGACCGGTGAGGCCCACCGGGCGGCGATGCGGATCGCGCGGCCCGGGTTGTTCGAGCACCAGATCGAGGCCGAGCTCCTCCACGGCTGGCGTCGCGCGGGCAGCACCGGCCCCGGGTACACCCCGATCGTCGCCGCCGGGGTCAACGGGACCGTGCTCCACTACCACACCAACCGGGACGAGCTGCGCGACGGGGAGCTGCTCCTGCTCGACGCCGGGTGCGAGGTGTCGTACTACACCGCCGACGTGACCCGGACGTTCCCGATCTCCGGTCGGTTCACCGGGCCCCAGCGCGACGTGTACGGGTGGGTCCTGCGCGCGCAGCAGGCGTCGATTGACGCGTGCCGAGTCGGCACGAAGTTCGACGACGTGCACCAGGCCTCGGTCCGCACGTTGACCGAGGGGATGATCGCGCTCGGCCTGCTGTCCGGCACCGTCGAGGAGCGGATCGCCGACGAGTCGTACAAGCGGTACTACATGCACGGCACGTCCCACTGGCTCGGCCTCGACGTCCACGACGTGGGCTCGTACGGCCGCGACGGCGCCACCCGGCCGCTCGCCGCCGGGATGGTGCTGACCGTCGAGCCCGGCCTGTACGTCGACCCGGACGACGCCGAGGCCCCGGCCCACCTCCGCGGGATCGGGATCCGGATCGAGGACGACGTGCTGGTGACCGACGGCGACCCGGACGTGTTGACCGCCGCCATCCCGCGGGCGATCGCGGACGTCGAGGCGGCCTGCGCGGGTTAAGCTGCCCGCGCGGAGGACGGGATGGACGGGACCTCGCTCGCCGGTCGGCACGCGCTGGTGTGCGGCGCCAGCACCGGGATCGGCCGGGCCACGGCCCTCCGCCTGGCCGCCCTCGGGGCGGAGGTCACGGCGCTCGCCCGGTCGGCGGATCGCCTCGATCGGGTGGTCGGCGAGCTGCGCGACGCGGGGGCTCCGGCCGCGCGGGCGCTGATCGCGGACCTGGACGATCGCGCGGTGCTCGGGGTCGCGGTCGACCGCCTGCTGGCCGACCAGGGCCCGGTGCACGTGCTGATCAACAACACCGGGGGTCCGCCCGGGGGCCGGCTGCTCGACGCCGCTCCGGACGCGATCCTCGCCGCGATCGGCCGTCACCTGCTGTCGGCGCAGCTCCTGGTCCAGCGGGTGGTGCCCGGGATGGCGGCGGCCGGGTTCGGTCGGATCGTCCAGATCCTGTCGACCAGCGTGCGCGAGCCGATCGACAACCTCGGCGTCAGCAACCTGACCCGGGCGGCGGTCGCGTCGTGGGCGAAGACCCTGTCGCGCGAGCTCCCGGCCGGAGTCACGATCAACAATGTGCTCCCGGGCTACACCGCGACCGATCGGCTGTCGACGCTGGCCGACGCGGCCGCGGCGCGGACCGGCCGATCGGCCGACGACGTGCGCGCCGAGTGGGTCGGCACGATCCCCGAGGGCCGGCTCGGCCGACCGGACGAGCTCGCGGCGGTGATCGCGTTCCTGTGCTCGCCGGCCGCGAGCTACCTGCGCGGCGCGTCGATCCCGGTCGACGGGGGCCGGCTCCGGTCGATCTGAGCCGTTCGCGGGGGCGTTCTCCAGCCGTCCCGCCCACCGGGTCCTTCCCCTGGCCGAGGAGGCCGCGTGCAGTACGACATCTTCTTCTCGATCTGCCAGACGCCCGTCCGCGGCGTCACCCCGTCCGAAGCGCAGATGTTCCGCAACTTCTTTGCCCAGGTCGAGGCGGCGGACGAGCTCGGGTACGGCGTCGCGTGGGTCGCCGAGTCCCACCTGTCGAGCCAGGTCCAGAAGCGCTCGTCCCAGCCGGTGATCCCCCACTGGGAGGGCGAGGTCGGGCTGAACGTCGACCTCCTCCAGCTCGCGAACCACGTGTTCGCCCGCACCCGCCGGATCGAGGTCGGGTCGGCGATCATGAACATCGTGTGCAACGGTGGTCCGGTGGCAGCGGCCGAGCGGATCGCGGCGTTCCTCGCGCTCCACGGGCTGGACGCGTCCGAGCGGCGCCGGATCCACGTCGGGTTCGCCGCCGGCCGGTTCGACTTCATGAACCGCGCGTACGGGATCGGCCCGCGGTCGGAGGTCGAGCGGGCCGCGTGGGGGGTGGTGAAGGGCCAGCTGTTCCGGCGGGCGGCGGAGGTGTTCGTCCGGCTGCTCCGCGGCGACGAGCTCGCGAGCGACGACGTGCCCCCGATCACGCTGACCCGCGACCTGTTCCGCACCGACGCCGACTGGGCCAGGGTCCGCGACCTGGCCGGATCCGAGCCGGTGGTGATCCCGCCGTACTATGCGTTCGAGCGGCTGAAGATCGTCCCGCAGGAGTTCCGGCGCGACCTGCTGAACCTGGTGGTCGGCTCGCACGACCCGGTGGTCCAGGAGGAGCTGAACCGGTTCCTGCCGGTCCAGGTGTTCAACCTGTCGATCACGAAGCGCGAGGTGATCGAAGACACCCACCGGCGGCTGGCCGCGGCGTACCACCCGGACGGCGGGCCGTGGCGCCGCGACCACATGCCCCGCACGGTGTTCGTGTTCCTGAACGAGCAGCCGGGCCTGTCCCGCGACGAGCGACGCCGCCGCGCCCACGAGGAGGCGCGCGAGGCGCTCGGCGCATACTGGCAGGCGCTCGACGGCACGATCGACCCGAAGAAGGTGTCCGAGGCGTCCGACAACGCCCTGGTCGGCGACGCGGAGGACGTGGCGACCCAGGCGATCGAGCGGTTCCACCCGGACGACCGGCTGATGCTGTGGTTCGACTTCTTCAACCACGACAGCGAGCGGGTGATCGAGAACATGTCCGCGTTCCGGGATCTCGTGGTCCCGCGGATCGAGGGTCACCTCGGGAGGTCGGCGTGATTCGGCTGAGCAACCACATCGGCGGGGCCGACGTCCCCGCCGGATCCGGCCGGACCCTCGACGACGTCGAGCCCGCCACCGGCGCCGTGTGGGCCACGATCCCGGACTCTGACGCCGCCGACATCGACGCCGCCGTCGCCGCCGCCCGCGGCGCCCTCGACGGGGCCTGGGGCCGGTCGACCACCGCCGAGCGCGCCGACCTGTGCGACGCCGTCGCCGACGTGATCGAGCGCCGGCTCGACGAGATCGCCGAGCTCGAGGCGCGCGACTGCGGCAAGCCGATCGCCACCTCCCGCGCGATCGACATCCCCCGGGCGATCGCGAACTTCCGGTTCTTCGCCGGCGCGGTCCGGCACCACCAGTCCGGATTCCACGAGATGGCGGACGCGCTGAACTACACGCTCCGACGGCCGCTCGGGGTGGTGGCGCTGATCACGCCGTGGAACCTCCCGTTGTACCTGCTGTCGTGGAAGACGGCTCCGGCCCTCGCCACGGGCAACGCGGTGGTCGCGAAGCCGTCCGAGCTCACGCCGGTCACCGCGTCGGCGCTGGCGTCGATCCTGGCCGAGGTCGGGGCGCCGCCGGGCGCGTTCAACCTCGTCCACGGGACCGGCCCCGGCGCCGGCGCGCCGCTGGTCGCGCACCCGGGGGTCCAGGGGGTCAGCTTCACCGGCGGCACGGTCACCGGCGCCCGGGTCGCGGCGGCGGCTGCGCCGATGTTCAAGAAGCTGTCGCTCGAGCTCGGCGGCAAGAACGCGACGGTCGTGTTCGCCGACGCGGCGTTCGACGCGGCGGTCGCAGGAGCGGTCCGGGCGGCGTTCACCAACACCGGCCAGATCTGCCTGTGCGGCTCGCGGATCCTGGTCGAGGCGCCGATCTACGACCGGTTCGTCGCGGCGTTCGTCGCGGCGGTCGAGGCCCTGCCCCAGGGGGACCCGCTGGCGGAGCAGACCCGGGTGGGCGCGCTGATCAGCGCCGCCCACCTCGACAAGGTCGAGGGCTACGTCCAGCTCGGGGTCCGCGAGGGTGGGACGGTCGCGACCGGCGGCCACCGGCTCGACCGGCCCGGGTTCTGGCTCGAACCGACGGTGATCACCGGCCTGCCCACCACCTGCCGGACGGCGACCGAGGAGATCTTCGGGCCGGTGGTGACGATCCACCCGTTCGACGGCGACGAGCGGGCGATCACCGCGGTGAACGGCGTGCGGTACGGCCTGTCGGCCTCGGTGTGGACCACGAACCTGAAGCGGGCGCACCAGGTGAGCGCCGCGCTCGAGGTCGGCATGGTGTGGGTCAACACCTGGCTGAAGCGCGATCTCCGCGTCCCGTTCGGCGGCCTGAAGGACTCGGGCGTGGGACGGGAAGGTGGCGCCTACAGCCTGTCGTTCTACACCGAGGACCGCAACGTGTGCGTCGACCTCGGCTGACCCAGGTCCACACCAGCCGCAGGGGGGGGTGGGCCGCAGCGGAAGAGCAGAGACAGGCGAACGGACGCGCCAGGCGCCCACGGAGTCGACCCGTGAACCGCCCGGCGCGGTTCGGACCGAGGCGAACCTCGATCCGACGCGATCAGCCCGCCGAGCCGCCGGTGCCGGTGCCCGAGCCGCCAGTGCCGGTGCCGGTGCCGCCCGAGCCGCCGCCGGTGCCGGTGCCGGTGCCCGAACCGCCCCCGGTGCCGGTGCCGGTGCCCGAACCGCCGCCGGTGCCGGTGCCGGTGCCCGAGCCGCCGCCGATCCCCGAGCCGGTGCTGCTGGTCGGGGTGCCGGAGTCGGTGCCGGTGCCCGGACCCGTGTCGGTCCACCACGCGGTATCGGCGTCAGCGTCGGAGTCCGTGTCGCTGTCGCTGTCCGAGTCGGAGTCGGAGTCGGAGTCGCTGTCCGAGTCGGTGTCGGCGTCGCCGCCGTCCGCCGGGACGTCCGTGCTCTTGTCGACCGAGGTGCCGGTCACGCCGCCGCTGCACGCGACCAGCAGGCCAGCCAGTGCAATCCAGGCGCTGCGAGTGGGAATCATCAGGGGTGCTCCTCTGCCGCTTTGGGCCGCCGTGGGGTGCCGAACCCCAGGAACGCGGGCCAAGTTACTCGACGGTGACTCCACCAGCCAGTGATTTTCTCCGGCCCGTGACGGTCGGGGTAACAGTACCCAGATTCATCGCCAGGAAAGCAGAATGTCCCAAGAACAGGATCACGGCGTCCGAACGGATCGCGCCCCGTCGCCGGTCGGGGCCTACCCGCACGCGCGGCGGGTCGGCGACCTGCTGTTCGTGTCCGGGATGGGTCCGCGGCGACCCGTGACGAACGAGATCCCCGGCGGACCGGTCCGTGACACGGCCAAGAATCCGCTGCCGTACGACATCGAGGCCCAGACCCGGTCGGTGATCGACAACGTCCGGACCGTGCTCGTCGCCGCCGGTAGCCGGCTCGAGGACGTGGTCGACGTGACGGTGTTCCTGATCGACATGGATCGCGACTTCCAGACGTTCAATCGCGTGTACGGGGAGTACTTCGCTTCGATCGGCCCGACCCGGACCACGGTGGCGATCACCGCCCTGCCGACCCCGATCGCGGTCGAGCTGAAGTGCATCGCGTACCTGGGTGCCCGATGAGGCTCGTCGACATCAGCCCGATCCTGTCGGCGCGGGTCGCGGTGTGGCCGGGCGACGTCCCGTTCTCGCGGACGATCAACGAGTCGATCGCCGCCGGCGCGAACATCGATCTGTCGTCGATCACCACCACCGTCCACGTCGGCGCGCACACCGACGCCCCCAGCCACTACGTCGGCGACGGGGCGACGATCGATCGGCGGCCGCTGGACCTGTACTTCGGCCCGTGCCAGGTGATCGACGCGCCGGTCGGCCGCGGCGAGCGGGTCCTGCCGGAGCACCTGTACGGCCCGATCCGCGCCCCGCGGGTCCTGTTCCGGACCGGCACGTTCCCGGACCCGGATCGGTTCGACGAGGACTTCGCCGCGTTGTCTCCCGCGCTGATCGAGGTGCTGGCGGCGCAGGGCGTCGTGCTGGTCGGGATCGACACCCCGTCGATCGACCTGTGCCACGACCGCGAGATTCTCACCCACCACGCGGTGGCGCGCCACGATCTGGCGGTGCTGGAGGGGATCGTGCTCGCGCACGTGGATCCGGGGATCTACGAGCTGGTGGCGTTCCCCCTGAAGATCGAGGGGGCGGACGCCTCGCCGGTCCGGGCGGTGCTGATCGACCACCGGGCGCCGGACCTCGCCGGGCGATAACGGGATCCACCCTGCCGGAACCACCTGGCGGCAGGGCGCGGAGGCGGGATGGCGGCGATCGACGGACCGAGCGCGGTCGCGGGGCTCCGACCCGGCGCGGGGATCTACCCGCGGTCCCCGCTCGGCGAGCACGTGGACGGGATCCCGACCGGTCGGGACGTCGAGTGGGAGCCGCTGGTCGACTACCGCCGGAACGGCGTGAGCGAGACCACGATCCACGGCGCGGTGGCGTGGGCGTCGGGCGGGCGGG
>JBEBJW010000216.1:0-8427 GCA_040079715.1 Myxococcota bacterium
TGCCCTCCCCGGATCCGAGATCGGCATCTGCACCCCTGCAGAGGCCCGCCCCGGATCCGAGATCGGCATCTGCACCCCTGCAGAGGCCCGCGCCCCAGGTCGAACCCGGGCAGGGGCGGGGGCAGGGGCTCCGGGCTCACTGGAACAGCAAATACGTGTACTGCAGCTCGCCCTTGTTGTAGTCGAAGTACCCGTTGAACAGCCGGGTATCGACGAAGTGGTGGACGGTGCCCTCCGGGGACGCCGTCTCCGTCGGCTCGCCGTAGATCCCGCGGTTGCCGCGCTCGAAGTAGTGCTTCGCGGCGTCGAGGAACGCCGGCTCGCAGGTGTACCGGTACCCGCGCATCAGCGTGTTCACCAGCGACGTGGTGTACACCGGGTCCCAGAACGCGACCGGCGACTCCTGGGCGTAGTTGTGCCAGATCTGCCCGTCGACGATCCCGAACAAGCTGCCGGTGTAGTCGTAGCTCGGGTCGAGGCCGTACTCGAGGACGTACCGCGCCATCGCGACCATCCGCTCCCGCAGCCGCTCGTCGCCGGTGACCCGGTACGCGTGGTCGAGCCCCTCGGTGAACACCCCGAGCTGGAACGGCGACTGGATCCGCGCCCCGCCCGCCCACGCGCCTGCGCCGAGCTCGTAGTCGGTGCCGTAGTCGCCGAGGAAGTACGTGCCGTAGGTCTCGTCCCACTCGTCGGAGTCGAGCAGGACCTCGATCATCCGGTCGCGGAGCCCCTCCCACCGCGGGTCGCCGGTCGCCTCGGCCAGGCGCGTCACGAACAGCAGCTGCCGACCGGCCTGGCGCAGGCCGTAGTACGTGCACCCGCGGTCGGGCAGGCACCCGAACGTGGTGTCCGGGCTCCACAGCGCCTCGACCACCTCCCCGAGCGCCTCGGCGGCGGCGAGCGCGTCCGGGTCGGCGTGCGCCTCGGACCACGCGACGAGGCCCCAGCCCCACAGGTGGTCCGCGCCGAACGCGTCGCGGTCGTAGCAGAAGCTCGCGTAGTCCCCGCCGACGCACTGGGCGTAGTCGTCGACGAAGTACCGCCGCCAGGCCCCCGCGTGGTCGAGGTACCCGGGCTCGCCGGTCCGCTCGTGCTGGGCGAGGTTGGTCCACAGGTCGTCGCCCTCGGTGTCGCCGTGGATGTCCGGGTCGAACACCGTGAACGCCGCGTCCGGGGGCATCGACGGCTCGGCCGACGGGTCCCAGGTCCACCCGAACGACGTGTACGCCGCCCGCTCCGCCGCGAGGTCCGGCATCGCGAACCCGAACGGCCCGACCGTCGGCGGGAGCTCCCCCGGCGCGAAGCAGCCCCCCGGCGGGGTCGTGCCGGGCGGGGTCGTGGTGGTGGTGGTCGTGGTCGTGGTCGTGGTGCCCGGGCCGGTCGGCGTCGTCCCGGTCGGATCGGTCGGCGTGCCGGTCGAGGGGTCGATCGCGCCGGTCGTCGGGCCGGTGCACGCGGCGGCGAGCAGGGCGATCACCGCGCCACCCCGCAGCCGGCGGTGTTCTTGTAGAAGTGCACGTCGTCCTCCGGGTGGTTGACCAGCACGAACACGTTCAGGTAGGCGACGTACCGCCACCGGCCGTAGGTCCCGTTGCCGACCGCGTCCGACGGCGCCCCGTCCGCGGAGCCCGCCCGCCAGACCAGGGTGTCGAGGTCGAGGATCCCGGGCGCCCCGCCGGACCACGACACGATCGCGTCGTCCGCCGGGTCGTAGTCGCTGCCGGGCCCGTTCCCGCGGACCGCGTCCGCGTCGCCGGTGGTCGGGACGGTCGCGTCGGCCCAGGTGTCGAGGTCGAACATCATCACGTCGGGGCTGCCGTCCTCCAGCGCGCCCCCGAGGCCGACGAACCACCGCCGCGACGGCACCACCACCCCGCGGCGGTAGCTGTAGGTGGACCAGGTCGGCCAGAACGGCGGGTACCCGAAGTCGGCCCGGGTGGTCCACGCGTCGGCCGCCACGTCGTAGCTGTACAGCCCGGACTCGGTCCGGGTGATCACCGTGCCGGTCGCCTCGTCGTACGCGGTGCCGGTGTAGAACAGGCCGGCGACCTGGTTCCCGTCGAAGTCCGCCCGCCGCTCCCACGTGCCCGCGGCGCTGTCGAACAGCCACGCGGTCGGGGTCGACGAGCCGTCCTGGTACCGCGACCCGCCGAACACGAACCACCGGCGGAGATCCGGCAGGTACGCGAACCCGTCGTAGCTGTGGCGGCTGGCGGGGCTCCCGTCGGCGTACGGATCCTGGCTCGGGGTGATCTGGTCGGCCGGCGTGGCCTCGCGCAGCACGGTCCACGCGCCGGACGCGAGGTCGAACCCGTACACCTGGTTGCCGGAGTAGTCGTTGTGCCCGCCGCCGAACAGCACCATCCGGCGCTCGCCGTCGTCGAACACCCCGCCGCCCCACGCGTCGATCAGGTTGACGCAGCGCGAGGTGCCGTACCCGGGCTCGTCGAGCGCGTGGTCGGCGCAGTACGCCCCGAACGACGAGCCGGGCACCGTGGTCCACGAGTCCGCCGGCAGCTCGATCAGCGACCGCTCGAGCGCGGTCAGGGTCGGGTCGTCCTCGAGGCAGTCGAGGTCCACCGGCTCGACCGGGCCGGTGTCGGCGTCGGCGTCGGTGTCGGTGTCGCTGTCGGTGTCCGCGTCCGCGTCGGCGTCGGCGTCCCCGACGGTGTCGTCGTCGATCGCGGTGGATCCCGGCGGGGTATCGTCCTTCGTCGTCGGGGCGGTCGTGCACCCGACGAGGAGCGCGGCGATCATCGCCCCACCCCGCACCCAGCGGTGTTCTTGTAGAAGTACACGTCGTCCTCCGGCTCGTTGACGAGGATGAACACGTTCAGGTGGTCGATGTACCGCCACCGGCCGTAGGTCCCGTTCGGGACGGCGTCCGCGGGCGCGCCGACCGCGGTCCCGCGCCGCCAGTCGAGCGTCGCCAGATCGAGGATCGCCGGGGCCCCGCCGGACCACGACACGATCGCGTCGTCGGCGGTGTCGTAGTCGCTCCCCGGCGCGACGCGCGTCACGACCGAGGTGTCGCCGGTCATCGGGTACGACGCCGTCTGGTCGGCCCAGGTGTCGAGGTCGAACATCACCACGTCCGGCCGGCCGTCCGGGAACGTCCCGCCGAGCGCGACGAACAGCCGGCGGTTCGGGACCACCACCCCGCGCCGGGTGTTCGACTGGCTGTAGTTCGGGTAGAACGGCGAGTACCCGAAGTCTTGCCGTTGGGTCCAGGTATCGGTCGCGGGGTCCCAGGTGAACAGGCCGGTCTCGGACCGGGTGACGACCTGGCCGGTGGCGGCGTCGTACGCGGTCCCCATGTACAGCAGCCCCATCGACGGCAGGGCGTTCGCCTGCTGGGCCCACGCGGCCGAGGCGTCGTCGAACAGCCACGCGGTCTCGGTCGCGTACCCGATGCCGTACCGCGAGCCGCCGTACACGAACCACTGGCGCCGATCCGGCAGGTACGCGAACCCGTCGTAGCTGTGGCGGCTCGCGGGGTCGCCGTCGGCGTACGGGTCGATCGAGTCGAGCACCTGGTCGAACGGGGTCGGCGGGTGGACCAGGGTCCACGCCCCGGACGCGACGTCGAACCCGTACACCTCGTTGCCGGCGTAGTCCGAGTGCCCGCCGCCGAACAGGATCAGCTTCCGCTCGCCCGCGTCGTACACCCCGCCGCCCCACGCCCGGATCACGTTGCCGCAGCGGTAGGTCCCGAGGTCCCCCTCGACCAGGCCGTTCAGGGCGCAGAACGCCTGGAACGACGTCGACGGCAGCGAGGTCCACGAGTCGGCGGGCAGCTCGATCAGCTGGCGCTCGACCGCGGTCAGGGTCGGGTCGTCCTCGAGGCAGTCGAGGTCCACCGGCTCGACCGGCCCGGTGTCCGCGTCGGCGTCGGTGTCGGTGTCGGTGTCGGTGTCGGTGTCGCTGTCGGCGTCGGCGTCGGCGTCGGCGTCCCCGACGGTGTCGTCGTCGATCGCGGTCGAGCCCGGCGGCGTCGCGTCCTTGGTCGTCGGCCCGGCGGTGCAGGCGGCCACCCCCAGGAGGATCGCCGCGATTCGCAGCCCCGAGCGGTCGAGCGGGCGTTCGCGGGGTGCTGCTCGGTCTGTGATCACGGGACCTCCGGCGGCGCCAATTGTTACACGATCGATCGGGCGCTCGCTGGAGTTGTAGTGAAGACCGCGTTCGGCACGTCGGCACAACCGGAAACGGTCGGGGCGCGGTAACACCCGCTACGTCGGAGGGGTCACCGTCGGAGGTCCGATGTTCCGGTTCGTGCTCGCGTTGTCCGCCGTGTCGTGCGCCACCCTCGATCCGTCCGCCCCGGCCGACGGGCTGCCGGACGGCTGGACCGCGGTCGACGCCGGTGAGGACCGCCGGTCGTTCGCGCTGGTGTTCGACCAGGGGGCGCTCGTCCCCGGCGACGTCGTCCCGTTCACCGTGACCGGCGCGGCGCCGAACGACACCGTGCGGTTCGTGTTCTCGACCGCCGGGGCCGGACCCGGGCCGTGCATCGCCCAGCTCGGCGGGCTGTGCCTCGGGGTGCTCGGGCCGGTCACCCTGATGGGGTCGGCCGTCGCGGACGGGGCCGGGACCGCGGTCCTCGACGTGAACGTCCCGGCGAACGCGCCGGCGATCTTCCTGTTCACCCAGGCGGTGATCGACCGCGGGGCCGGCTCGGTCGGGACCAACGTGATCACCGCGCCGGTCCTGACCGGGTCGCTCGACGTCGACGGCGACGGGTACTGCGGCGGGACGGTCTGCGCGGACCCGGCGACCCCGCCCGGCGACTGCCAGGACGACGACCCCGAGGTCAACCCGGGGATCATCGCCCCGCGCGCGGTCCCGTACCTCACCGCGTCCGGCGGCACGTCGTTCGACTGGAACTGCGACGGGGTCGAGCAGGAGACGCTGCTCGACGAGTACCGGTGCCAGGCGAACGGCGGGGCCCCGGCGTGCCCGCACCAGGACGGGTGGGACTTCAACTTCGTCCCGACCTGCGGCGAGGTCGGTCAGTACTCGGAGGGGTGCCTCGAGGTGCCGTTCATCGGCATCTGCGTCGCGTCGTTCACCGACTACCTCGCCCAGCCCTGCCTGTGAACGAGGCCAGCCAGCCAGCTACGCGGTAGCGAGCCGAGCCATCGGCAGCGCGCGGTCGGCGGGGCGCAGCGCGTACGACCCGATCCCGAGCCCGAGCAGCACCAGCGGCGCCACCGCTCCGCCGAGGCCGTCCCCGGCGAACAGGTGCGACGCCGCCGCCCCGGTCAGCGCGAAGAAGAACCCCGCGTAGGCCCATTCCTTGACCCGCGGGAACCCTGGCGCGAGGATCCCGACGACCCCGAGCACCTTCCAGAACCCGAGGATCAACGGGAAGTACCACGGGTAGCCGAGGTGGGTCAGCCCCTCGACGATCGGCGCCGCACGGGTCAGGTCCCCGAGCCCGCTCCCGGTGAGCGCCAACGCGAACAGCCCGGTCACGGCCCAGTATCCGATCAGCTTGTTGTTCATCCCGACCTCCTGGGCTCCAGGATATGGTCGTGATCCGAATGCAACAAGCCCGCGCGACCGGTCATCAGTCGCTCGAACGGATCACGGAAGGCCCGGATGAACACCCCGCTCGCGTTGGACGTGTACGTCACGATCGTCGAGGCCGGCAGCATCTCCGAGGCCGCCCGGACCCTCGGCGAGCCCCGCGCCACCTTGTCCCGCCAGCTCACCCGGCTCGAGGATCACCTCGGGGTGCGCCTCGTGCACCGGTCGACCCGCACGTTCGAGGTCACCCGCGCCGGGCTCGAGCTGTACCACCGCGGGCGGCGGATCGTCGACGAGGTCCGGGCCGCCGAGCAGGCCCTCCGGCGGCTCGACGACGTCCCGCGCGGCCCGCTGCGGCTGTCCGTCCCGCCGGGGCCTGGCGGCGAGGTGTTCGGCGAGCTGCTCGCCACGTTCCTCGACCGGTTCCCGGAGGTCCGGCCGGACGTCCTGGCGACGGACCGGCACGTGGATCTGGTCCGCGAGGGGTTCGACGTGGCGCTCCGGGCGGGCGCGTGGGTCGATCCGTCGCTGGTCCGGCGGGTGATCACCCACCACCGCACGGTGCTGGTCGCCGCGCCGGCGTACCTCGCGGCCCACGGCGCCCCGACCGGGGTCGACGGGCTCGCGGCCCACCGGTGGATCCTCGGGTACGGCGGCGGCGACCGGGTCCACGCGGTGGTGCCCCTCCGCGACGGCGGCGGGCTGCGGGTCGAGCCGCGGGTCGCCAGCAACGAGCTCGGGGTGACGCTGGCCCTGGTGACCGGCGGCCACGGGCTGGCGGTGCTGCCGGACCTCGCGGTCGCCGAGGCGGTCGCGGCGGGCCGCCTGGTCGTGGTGCTGCCGGAGCTGGTCGGCGCCGACGTGACCCTGGCGGTCGTGTACCCGGAGCGCCGGCTGATCGAGCCGCAGGTCCGGGCGTTCATCGACCACGCGGTCGCGTTCTTCGCCGACCGGCCGCCCCTGATCCGGTGCCCGACCGCCGATCGCGCCCGGGGCGACGCGGTGCTCCCCGCGGGGACGGCAGACCGTCGCGGGGGTCCCCAAGGAGGCCGAGGATCGGCTCTGTAGGTGGTCAATCGAAGTCGCCTGATCTCCACTTGTTCCCGCCGGAACCTCTGGTAGGCTCGATGGGGAGGTACCAGGATGTCGGAAATCCGCGTCGTACAGGTTCAATTGATGGAATCGGGGGAGCGAGGGTACCTCGACGGCGAGAACCTCGGGTACGTACAAGAGAGCCTACAGGAGGGCTTCCACCTGATCGCCGTGACGACACGCAAGCTGAGCAAGATGGAAGGCACGGTCAAACGCGAGATCGAGTACACGCTGTACCACATGGTCAAGTAACTCCAGTCCGACGATAGGCCGCGCGCTCCTGCTGCTCCTTGGGGCAGCTCGGCGTTACGGGCGGTATTCGGTTGTGCCAGTCCCCCGACGCCCGCCGACGGAGGCGGTACCTGCATTCCCGTCGGAGGACGGAATGCGGCGGGTGACCTGGACGGTGGTGGCGGCGGGCGTCGCGGTGGGGCTCGGCGGGTGCAAGCGCGAGGACGGCGTCGGGGACGACGCGGGCGTCGATCCGGTCGACGGGATCGACCCGGCCGGCGACGACGACGACCAGGGAGACGACGACGACGGGACCACCCCGCCCCCGCGCGATCCCACGACGTCGTTCGCGGCGGACGCCACCTCGTTCGACGTGCCGGACCTCGACCTCGGCGGCACCGGGCCGTACTCGATCGCCGGCACCGCCTACTACCTGGGCGCGTGGTCGACGTTCGACATCGACGGTGACGGCCTCCCGGACCTGGTCCACACCGCGGACCCCGACGGAGAGCTGCACGTCCTCGGGGGACCGTCGGACCCGCACTGGGACGTGTACCGCAACAAGGGCGGCAAGTTCTCCGGGACCGCGACCCGGTGGGCGGTGCCGGCGCTCGAGCTCGGCGGGACGGGCCTGTTCGCGACCGGCGGGGCGGCGTACTTCAACGGCGCGTGGTCGACGTTCGACCTCGACGGCGACGGCCTCCCCGACCTGGTCCACACCGCGGACCCGGACGGCGACCTGCACGTGCTCGGCGCCCCCGCCGACATCCGGTGGGACGTGTACCGGAACACCGGCGACGGGTTCGCCGCGGACCCGATCCGGTGGGCCGTGCCCGAGCTGGCCCTCGGCGGCACCGGCCTGTACGCGACGTTCGGGGCCGCGTACTACACCGGCGCCTGGTCGACGCTCGACGTCGACGCCGACGGGCTCCCGGACCTGATCCACACCGCCGACGCCGGCGGCGACCTCCACGTGCTCGGCGCCCCCGACGACGTCCGGTGGGACGTGTACCGGAACCGCGGCGACGGGTTCGCCGCCTCGGCCACCCGGTGGGCGGTCCCGGAGCTCCCGCTCGGCGGCACCGGCCTGTACGCGACCGGCGGCGGGGCGTACTACACCGGCGCCTGGTCGACGTTCGACCTCGACGGCGACGGGTTCGTCGACCTGGTCCACACCGCCGACGCCGCCGGCGACCTGCACGCGCTCGGGGCTCCCGACGACATCCGGTGGGACGTGTACCTCGGCGACGGCGGCGGGTTCGACAGCGCGGCGACCCGGTGGGCGGTGCCGGAGCTGTCCCTCGGGGGAACCGGCCTGTACGCGACGTTCGGGGCCGCGTACTACACCGGGGCGTGGGCGACGATCGACATCGACGCCGACGGCCTGCCGGACCTCGTGCACACCGCGGATCCGGGCCCGACGCTCGAGGTGCTCGGGTACCCGGACGCGGCGTGGGACGTGTACCTCGGCGAGTGAGCTCCGCCCGGGGTAGCCGGCGGACGACGGGACGCCACCCGGAGCTCCCCGCCGCCGGCCGACGGGTGGATCCCCACCAGACCCGCCCCCGGCTC
>JBEBJW010000217.1:0-8359 GCA_040079715.1 Myxococcota bacterium
ACGCGGGCGAGTGGTGGTCGTCTCCGGATCGGGCGCTCGACGCCGGTCACCACGAGGATCTCGCCCTCGGCGCGCCGTACGACACCGACGTCACCTGGCGGGTCGTCGCGGTCGACGCGCTCGGGACGGGGAGCACGGCGGACGCCGTGATCCACACCGACGTGCTCCCGGAGGGCGCGCCCGTCGCCGAGCTGGTCGGCAGCGATCCGACCGCGTACGACCCGGCCACCCCGTGGGTCGTGGTGTCGGTGACGGGGGACGGCGATTGGACCGAGATCGTCGACCGCCGCGGTCGGGTGGTGTGGGCGCTGGTGGCGGGGACCGACCGGGCCACCCTGTACCCGCAGCTGTCGCTCGAGGGGGACTCGCTGCTGATCGACCACAACACCGCGTTCACCCTGTTCGACGAGGGGGCGGCGTCGGAGGTCGTCGAGCTGACGATCGACGGCACCGTCGTCCGGAGCTGGGCGACGCCGGGCGCGCATCACCCGTTCGCCCACCTCCCGGGCGACGAGATCGCGTACGCGCGGTCGTACGACACGTTCGCCCACGAGGACCTGACGGTGGTGGCGGCGGACGGCTCGACCCGCCAGGTGTTCGACTGCGACGCGTGGGCTGCGGAGATCGGGCTCGTCGACACGTGGTGCAGCGCGAACGCGCTGAAGCGGGACCCGGTCACCGGGAACCTGCTGTACACGCTGTTCACGCTCCAGTCGACGATCGAGGTCGACCCGGTCACCGCCTCCGCGGTCCGGTGGTTCGGTGACGTGCCGGGCGCCTACGCGTTCGACGCGCCGTCGTCGGGGTTCGTGTACCCCCACGGCGGGTACTTCACCGACGCCGGGACGTTCCTGATCTCCGACTCGGTCGCCGAGCCGCCGGCGGAGATGCTGGTCCGCGAGTACGCCGTCGACGCCGCGTCCGAGACGCTGACCGAGATCTGGCAGTTCGGGTTGGGCGAGGGGATCGAGGGGTTCGGGTTCGGCGACGTGTACCGGCTCCCCGGCGGCAACACCCACCAGAACTGCGGCTTCTCCCGCCTGCGCGAGGCGACGCCGGACGGTCGGCTCGTGTGGGACGTGAAGTTCCGGTGGTCGGACTACCCGGTGTTCCAGATCGGGCGGTCGACGCCGTTCGCGGACCTGTACGCGCTGGCGCCCACGCTGCCGTGATCGCTACCGCGGGGCGGTCTCGGCGCGCGGGGCCGCCGGGCGGACCACCACCGCGCCGTCCGGTCGGACCGACAAGGCGCGCCCACCGCGGATCACCTCGGTCGGGCTCCGGATCACGTCGTCGAGGTCTCCCGGGCGGACCGTCCCCGACCCGAGGTCGACCACGAACGGGGCTCCGTCGCGGCGGATGCCGATTCGCTCGCCCGAGGGGTCGACGCGCCAAAACCTCGCATCCGGGATCGCGGCGCGGCCGTCGATCGCGAGCCCGTCGGGACCGCTGGCGAGGTCGTGGGCGCCGACCGCGAACAGGTGCGCGGCCAGGCTCCGGCGTGACCGAACGGCGCCGCCGGGGTCGTAGCAGGTGGCCTGGCCCGAAGCCTCGACGCACAGCGCGCCGTCCGGCGTCGCGGCCGCGACCTCCCCGGACGGGCCGAGCACCGCCCGGAACGGCACGCCCGGCGCGTCGCGATCGAGCCGGCGCCCGTCGCGGGCGTCGTGGACCGCGAACCCGTCGCGGGTCGAGGCGACCACCAGCGTCCCGTCGCGGGTGAAGATCGGGTGCCACGCCGTCCGGTCCACGGCCCACCCCGGCCCGTCGGCGCGCCAGCTGACGATGCGCGCGGGGTCGGTCCACGCCACCTGCGTTCCGTCCGGCGACCAGACCGCGTCGTCCACCACCGGGCGGCGGCTCGTCGCGTCCCACCGCGCGATCTCGTCGACGCCGTCGAACAGGGCCACGCCGTCGTCGACCTCGCACAGCCGACGGGTGCCCGAGACCCAGCCGGCGCCGATGCACGCGCGGTCCGGCGCCGAGCGATCGGGCTGCGCGGCGCGTTCGCGGTGCGTCCGGAGCTCGTCCCTGCGCTGGTCGGCGGCGCCGGTCCCGCAGCCGAACATCGGCCTCGCGCCCCCGGCGGGATCCGGTCCGACCCACCCCGAGGCCGGGTCCCACGCCTGCCACGCGTCGAACGCCAGGCCCCAGCTGGACCACCCGCCGTCGTGGCGCGGACGGAGGGCGGTCGCGGTCGTCGAGGCCCACCCCCCGCCGCCGAACAGCACCTCGCCCGGGCCGGCTGGGACCTGCAGCGGCGCCGGGTCGAACCGCTCGCGGGATCCGGGCCCGACGACGGTGTCCGGGTCGGACGCCCTGGGCGCGGCCGCGGGGAGCGCCTCCGGGACAGCGTCGGGGAGGGCCTCCGGCAGGGCCTCGTCTCGACGCTCCGGACAGGTCGAGACCGTGACCGATGCCAGCCCCGCCAGCGCCATCCGCCGCATCGGACCTCCCTCGGCGGATGGCGCGTCGCGCGATCCGTCCACCAGTTCGTAACGGAGTCCCGCCCGCACCCTCGCGACTTCGCGCGCCGGTTCGGTGGTGGCGCCGCTGCGATCCGCGATACGACCCGGTCGTGTGGTGGTGGATCATCGGGTGTGCACAGGGGCCGCGGGTCGCGGACACGCCGCGGCGGGTGGCGCCGATCTGCGCCCCGTGGGACGCGGTCGGGCTCCCGCTCGACGGGGCGGCGATCGTCCACTGTGACGAGCGGCGGCTGACGGTCGAGCTGCCGGCCGGGTCGGCCGACGCGGCGGGCCCGGGGTGGCGGCTGGCGGTCCGGATCGCCGGGTGGGAGGAAGACGTCGACACGACCGCTCCGGGCCTGGTCAACGTCCGCTATCGGCAGGGGGAGCGGATCCTCGACCTGTCGCTGATCGACGCGGCCGATCACACGGTGGCGGTCGTCACCACCCCGTGACGTGCGCCGGACCCGCCGACGGGTGACAGGGGACGTCCAAGATCGCTCCAGAGGGGGATTCGATGCGGAATGTGATGCGTCACACGACCGTGCTGGCCGCAGCGGTGGGCACGATGCTGTTCGGTCTCGCGTGCGCCGGGATGCAGCTGCCGACGGGCGGCGGCCACGCGAACGTCGCGGCCTGTACGAAGTACGTCGAGACGTTCAACAGCGTGGAGTGCAACTCGGTCGACCTGAAGGTCGAGGACCTGTGCCCGGCCGCGATCGACCAGTCGGCGTGCGACCTCAGCGAGTACTACGGCTGCATGGCCAACGGCGTGAAGTGCAACAACGGCGTGTTCGACATGTCGGGGCAGGCGAACTGCTCGATGCCGTCGTGCAAGTGATGACGCCCGCGCTGTGGCTCGCGGTGGCGTGCGGCGCTCCGGCCCCGGCCCCGGTCGAGGGGGCGGTGGACGCTGCTCCGGCGGCAGAGGTGGCGGCCCAGCCGGCTCCGGCGGCCGCTCCGGCGGCGGCGTCGGTCCGGGACGGGTGGAAGACGTTCGGCGGCGCGTTCTCGGTCGCCGAGGCCGTGCCCGCGTCGACGGTGCTGGCGGATCCGGCGGCGCACGCGGCGGCCCCGGTCCGGATGACCGGCGAGCTGACCGAGGTGTGCCAGGCGAAGGGCTGCTGGGCGGTCGTGCGCGACGACGCCGGGCACTCGATCCGAATCACGATGAAGGATCACGCGTTCGGGATCGACAAGGACACCGCCGGGCGGTCGTGCGACGTGCAGGGCCAGCTCGTGAGCAAGCCGGTCGACCCGGCGCAGCTCGAGCACTTCGCGTCGGAGGGGTCGAACCAGCCGCCGCCGGAGGCCGGCAAGACCGAGGCGTGGCAGCTGGTGGCGGACGCGGTGGCGATCGCGCCGTCATAGGCCGAACACGAACGACGCGACCTCGGCGCGGGCGGTGCGCGGCAGCCACAGGTGGTCGCCGCCGTCGATCGGGAGGAACGTGACCTCCGCGTCGCTCGCGGCGCGGATCCGGTCGACGTACCGCTCGGTCAGCGCGATCGGGAGCAGGTCGTCGTCGGTGCCGTGGAGCACGAGCAGCGGGATCGCGGTGCCCTGGTCGCCGAGGTCCTCCGCGTCGAGGGCTCCGTCCCAGCTCAGGGGCTCCCCGGCCAGGACCTCGGACGGCGGCGCGTCGAGCTCCGCTCCGAGGCCGATCAGGCAGTCGTGGTCGAGCGCGTCGGCGAGGCCGGGGTCCGCGACCCAGTCGCCGTCGAGCTCCGGGTACACAGCCGACCAGCCGACCATCGCCATCGCGATGAACCCGCCCCACCGGTCCTCGTCCAGCAGCGCGCCGAGCAGCTCGCGCGGGGCGCCGGGGGCGGCGAGCGCCACCGCCCGGTCGATCGGCAGCTCGGGCGCGTAGGCTGCGGCCGCCGTCACCGTCGCGAGCACGGCGTGGCCGCCCTGGGAGTGGCCCTCGAGGGCCACGGACGTCGGCGGGGCCAGGATCACGCCGTGCCCGGGATCGTACAGCCGGCCTGCGGCGCGGATCCCGTCGAGCACGCTGGTCGCGGTCGGCCCGGCGGCGGTGTACGGGTGCGGCCCCGGCGGCCCGAGCCCGAGGTAGTCCGGCGCCACCACCGTCCACCCGGCCGCGATCGCCGTCGCCGCGAGCGGATCGACCGTCGACGAGAACCCGAACCCGATCGGCCGCGACGGGGCGCACCGGTCGGCGAGGCCGGTCGTGCCGTGGAGCTGGGCGAGCATCGGGGCGGGGATCGCGGGCACCGCGTCGTCGGGGACCGCGAGCCGGGCCGAGGCCACGTCGGGCCCGCCGTCGACGCCGACCGTCCGGTACAGGATCCGGTACACCTCCGCCCCGTGCCGGGACGGGGACCCGGCGTACGCCCCGATCGTCGTCGCGGCGACGTGCCCGATCCGGTCGAACCGCACGAGGTCGCCGGGCGCGTACGCCGCCAGGTCGGCCACCGGCCGCTCGTAGAACCCGTCGTCGACGCACCCGACCGCGATCAGCAGCATCATGGCCGTTCGACCCGCCACCCCGCCGCCGTCAAAAAAATTCGATCAAGGAGCGACGACGATCACCGTCGCCAAGACCGGGAGGTGCGCCCCGACGAGGTCCGCGCCGTCCGCGGTGGCGGTCCCGCCGGGCAGCCAGGCGCTGTCGTCGTACGACCCGACGTAGACCTCGACCGTGTCTCCGTCGGCGAGGCCGAACGTGTTCGCGATCCGGACCGGGATCCCCGCCGCGTCGGCCGCCTTGTAGTCGAACGGCCCGACGTACCACATCGCGAGCACCGTGCCGGCGATCCCGTCGACCGGGACCCACGCCGACGGGGGCAGCTGCACGCCGGCGACCGCGGTCGCATCGTCGAAGAACAGCGGCGGGACGAGGTCGTCTCGGCCGGCCGTGATCCACAGCCCCTCGCCGACCGACTGCTCGCTCGGGGCGATCGCGACCGGACCGCCGGAGGTGAACGGCAGCATCGTGAGCTCGACCGCCCGGTGCTCGTCGTCGGCGAACGACAGCGGGACGAACGCGGTGGCGAGCCCGCCCACCTCGATCGGATCGAGCGACACGGCCTCGAGCGCGTGCCACTCCGACGGGACCTCGGTGAACGCGAAGGCGCCGGCGGCGTCGCTCTCCCCGTTCTTGCAGAACCCGTTGCGGCAGAACCGGATCGGGGCGCCCGCGAACGGGCCGCCGTCGGCCGCGAGGACGGTGCCGTCGAGCGACGCGGTGGGCACGGTCGTGGGGTCGGTGTCGGCGTCCGAGTCGGTGTCGGTGTCGGTGTCCGAATCGGCGTCGGCGTCGGCGTCCGTGTCGGCGTCGCCGTCGGTCGCCTGGAGGTCGCCGTCCGGGGTGGAGCTCTGCCCGGAACACCCCACGGACCCACCCGCGGCGATCCACAATCCGACGATCCAGGTGCGGCGCATCACGTCTCCACGGCGGTCCCAACGGCGTACCCCACGCGCACGGCACCCGCAACGGGCTACACTCCGTGGGTGATCTTCCGGATCCCGACCCAGCACCGGTTCCCCGATCCGACGCACGCTGACCCGTCCGGGCTGCTGGGGGTCGGCGGGGACCTCGATCCCGAGCGCCTGATCCTCGCGTACCGGCTGGGGATCTTCCCGTGGTACGGGCGCGGCCAGCCGATCATGTGGTGGTCGCCGGATCCGCGCACCGTGCTGTTCGCCGACGAGTTCACCGTCCCTCGTTCCCTGGGCAAACGGATCCGCCAGCAGCCGTTCCGGATCACCCTCGATCGCGCGTTCGAAGACGTCGTGCTGGCCTGCGCCGAGTCCGAGCGCCCGGGTCAGGAGGGCACGTGGATCACGCCGGCGATGCGGCTCGCGTACGTCCACCTGCACGCCCTCGGCGTCGCCCACTCGGTCGAGGCGTGGGAGGGCGACGAGCTCGTCGGCGGGCTGTACGGCGTCGCAGTCGGCCGGCTGTACGCCGGTGAATCGATGTTCGCGCGACGACCGGACGCGTCGAAGATCGCGTTCGTCCATCTGGTGCGACAATTGCAACGATGGGGATACCCGCTGATCGATTGCCAGGTGCACACAAATCACCTGGAGCGGTTCGGGGCCAGGGAGATCGTGCGCGCCGAGTACCTCGCGCACTGCGCCCGGTTGGCGAACGAGCCGGGGCGGCAGGGACCTTGGACGTTCGACCCGGACTTCACGTGTCGGGGGTGACGATCCGGGTGACTCCCGCAGGATACTATCTGCGAGGGACTGCATGTCGGGTGGGTCCAACCGTGGTGCCGCGCGGGGAGTGGGGATGAAGGAGAAGGACCTGAACGCGTTCCTCGCCGCCGTGCGCCGGACGCGGTTCGTCGACTACCTCGACCCGCTCGGAGAGACCGCGCAGAACGCGTTCGAGCGGCGGCTGTCGTGGGCTCGGGTCAGCCAGCACGACCCGGCGTACGCCGACGAGGCGCGGTTCCTGCTCGACAACGCGGACTCGCTCCGCGACGTGCTGCGGCGCGAGCTCGAAGAAGACGACTGGGTCGAGGAGGCGAGCGTCGGTCGGGAGTGGGACTCGCGGGCCGCCGGACCCGCCCGCGCGACCCGGATGCGCGAGAATGACCGTGTGACCGAGATCTTCCAGGCCGACGACCTCGAGGGGACCGGTCGCCACGATCGCGGCGCCAGCGGTCGGTTGGACGCCCGCGACGCGACCCGCGCCCCGCAGAAGGTCCCGAACCGGCCGAAGACGCCGTCTGCGCCGGCCACCCCCTCCCGCACGCCGCCGTCGCGGGTCGCGGTGTCGGATCCCCCGGCCCAGGTCGACGCCGGGCGGGGCCGAGGTGCCGACCGCGGGCGCGGCGCGGATTCGAGCGGGAATTCGGGCGGCCAGCGGTCGCGGACCGGCCCGAGCCCCGAGGTCGCGCGTCGGGCCGAGCCCACGTCGAGGCCCGCCACTGCGCCACGCACGTCGGACAGCGGCCGGATCACGCCGGCGGGCGCCTCGGGCGCGATCCCGGCCCGCGGTGGGCGGGGCACGCCGGTGCCGGCCAGCCGGTCGGAGCCGATCCTGCGCGGACCGGACTCCCTGCCGCCGATCCGCGACGCGGGCGGGCGGATCCCCACCACCCGCGCGGCGTTCGGCGACCGCGGGTTCAGCGATCGCACCTCGGGCGACACGCCCCGCACGGTGGTCCGGTCGGAGGTGCCGCGCGGGCGGACCCCGGCCCCGGCGGATCGGCAGGACGGGCGGCGCGACGCGAAGGGCCGCCGGACGGACGACGAGGAGACCTCGCCGCTCCGTCGGACGGCCGAGCGCGGCCGCGGCGACGAGGTCGATCTCGAAGACTGGGAGGCGCCGGACGATCCGGTGTCGTCGACCGGGATCATGCGGATCGAGGACGTCGTCCCCGTCCACCAGACGATCGGCGTCGACGAGCGCACGCTCGACCGCGACTTCCGGTCGCGGGCGACCCGGGCCGACAAGGAAGACACGATGGTGCGGCCGCTCGGTGGCCCGGGCGGGTTCGCGCCGGCGGTGATCGACGACGCGGCCACCTCCCCGAGCGCGGCGACGCGCCTGCGCCGCCCGCACGACGATCGGCCGGATCGCCCGCCGAGCGCCGCCCCGATGTCCCGGATCCGGGTGGATCCCGCGCTGGCGGCGCCCCCCCGCCGGAGCCGCCTGCCGATGATCGCGGCGATCGGGTTGGCGCTGGTCGCGATCCTGGTGGTGGTCGGCGGTGGAGCGGTGCTGGTGCCGGTGCTGTACGCCCAGACCGACGGGTTCTCCTCGCTCGGCGCGCGGTTCGAGGCGCCGGAGCCTCCGCCGCAGGTCGCGCCGTCGACCCCGCCCGCGCCGGAGCCCGCCGTCGCCGGGACCGCGACCGGTGCCGAGGGCGGGGCGGTCGCCGCCACCGTCGCCGAGGATCCGACCGTGA
>JBEBJW010000218.1:0-8304 GCA_040079715.1 Myxococcota bacterium
CCTCCCCCGGCGACGGCCCCCGCTCCCGCCTCGGCGCTGCCGGCGGAGCGGCCACCGGGGCGCTGCTGGCGATGCCGGTGGCGCTCGGGATCGGCGCGATCGGCGGCCTCGCCATCGGGGTGATCGCCACCTGGTTGCTGAAGCCCGCCGACGTGGTCGAGCGCGCCCGCCCGCCGACCGCGGACGAGCTCGCCGCCGCGTGCCAGGTCGAGGCGCAGGCCGACGAGCTCACCACCGCCCAGGCGAAGGTCGCCGAGCTCGAGCGGGACGTGGCCACCCGCGAGCGCCGGGTGAAGGAGCTCGAGGCGCAGATGCAGCAGCGGTCGGAGCGCGGCAAGGAGTTCGTCGCCGAGTACGAGCGGATGAAGTCCGAGCTGGCCGACGCGAAGCAGAAGCTCGAGATCGCCGAGCAAGAGAAGTCGCACCTGCTCGAGCAGCTCCGGCAGACCGAGGAGGAGCTCGCCACCACCACCAAGCAGCGCGACGTGGCCCGCGAGGACGCGCTGTTCAACAAGTGGCAGGACTTCCTGAAGAACGCCCAGCTCGAGATCTGCGACAAGGGCAACCGGAAGAAGCTCGGCAACTGCCGGGAGACGGTCGAGGCGACCCTCGCGCTCGACGCCCGGCGCGACGCGTTCTCCCACTGCATCCGGAGCGGCCAGGCCACCCCGATGTTGCAGGAGCGGAAGAACGAGTCCGAGCCCCTCCCTGCGTTCGCCGAGATGATCGACGAGGAGCAGAAGCAGACGAAGGGTTGGATGGTGATCTTCTGCGATCCGACCCTGCCCGAGCGCGACGACGTGCCGCTCGCAGCGTCGCATCTGCCGGACTGACCGGGGTCGAACCGACGCCGCGGCATACAGTGGTCGCGGAGGGAGGTCGACGTGTCCGACACGGCCAGCGCGCTCGTTCCGCTCCGCACCCCCGCGGGACCGCGGCTGGTCCGGGGCGTGCTGTGGCTGCACGGCGCGCTCGAGTGGCTCGCGTGGCGGCTGCTCCCCCCCGAGCTGCGGGTGGTCGACGCCGCGATCGGTCCGGCGAAGGTGTACGCGCTGCGCGCCGCGATCCGGGTCGGGGTGTTCGACGCCCTGGCCGAGGGACCGCGGACCGCGTGCGAGCTCGCCGCCGCGCTCGGACTCGATCCCGACGCGACCCGGCGCCTGCTCCGCGCGCTCGGCGCCCGGGACCTCGTCCGGGTGGATCCCGACGGCCGGTTCACCGCGACCCCGACCGGCGCGCGGTGCGTGCGGGGCGGCGGCGTGGCGGCGTTCGTGGAGTACTTCACCGCGCCTGCCAACCTGCGGGCGTGGGAGCGGTTCGAAGACGTGCTGCGCACCGGGGCGTCGTCGTTCGCGGACGCCAACGGTCGCTCGGTGTGGGCGTGGTTCGACGAGCACCCCGACGACCTCGCCCGGTTCGCGGACGCGATGGCGTTCCTGACCGTGTCCGACGCCCCGGCGATCGCGACGGGATACCCGTTCGAGCGGTGCCCGGACCTGTGCGACGTCGGGGGCGGGCGGGGCACGCTCGCCGGCGAGATCCTGCGCCGACACCCGTCCGTCCGGGTGACGATCGTCGACCGCCCGGGGGTGCTCCCCCACGCGGATCGGCACCTCGACGCGCTCGGCGTCCGCGCGCGGGTCGCGCTGGTGGCCGGCGACTTCTTCTGCGGGGTCCCCGCCGGACACGCGGCGTACCTGTTGAAGAACGTGCTGCACGACTGGGACGATCCGCGGTCGGTGGAGATCCTGCGGGTGATCCGGGCCGGGTGCGCGCCGGGGACCACGCTGCTGGTGGTCGAGGAGCGGCTGGATCCGCTCGAGTTCGGCCGGTCGTCGATGACCGACATCCAGATGCTGGTCGTGTGCGACGGCGGCAGAGAGCGGAGCGAGGCCGAGTTCGTCGCGCTGATGGGGGCCGCGGGGTTCCAGTGGATCCGGACCTGGCCGACCGGGTCGCTCCAGTACGTGTTCGAGGCGATCGCGGTCTGAGCTCGCCCGGCTGGCGTCGCCCGCGGACCTGGTCACCCGAGGTCGCCGTGCCGGCCCGTGCCCGGGGCGGTCGGTCCCCCCGCGCTGTCCCCCGTTCGGCGTATCGTCCGACGGCGCGATCTCGGTTCGACTGACGTCACACCACACGCCACCGAGCCGGTGGGACACGAACCGGTGTGGATCCCGGCCAGACCCTCGGGTGCTCGAGCGGTCGGCCGGGGTCCGCACCATCCGTTCGCCGGCCGGCGCCTACTCGGGCTTCAGGTCCGCCGGGATCCCGGTGATCTTCGCGCCCTTCTCGACGCCGTTCTTCTCGAACCACCCCTGGTTCATCTCGAGCGCGTAGGTCGCCGGGAGCATGCTGGTGGTGGTCTCGGTGTCGAACGGGGTCATGTCTTCGATCCGGACGATCTCGCCGTGGCGGTTCGCGAACGCGATCGACAGCGGGATCCGGGTGTCCTTCATCCAGAACCGGCGGATCTCCTCGTTCGGATACACGAACAACATCCCGTGCTCCGCTGGCATCGAGTCGCGGTGCATCAGCCCGAGCTGCCGATCGGCGTAGGTGACCGCCAGCTCGGCCGACACCGCGTGCCCGCCCACGTCGAGCGTGGCGGTCGGCAACTTCGAACCACACGCGGCCAACCACAACAGCGTCACAGCAACCTCGTCTGGGGGTCCGGCTCGCCGTCGCCGGTCGGCGGGAGCCCGATCTGCGCGCGTCCGCGCGGGGTGATCATCCGCCCCCGCGGGGTGCGGTGGAGGAATCCCTGTTGGATCAGGAACGGCTCGTGGGTGTCTTCGATCGTGTCCGGCGACTCGCCGATCGCGTGGGCGATCGTGTCGAGCCCGACCGGGCCGCCGGAGAACTTCACCGCCACCGCGTGGAGGATCTTGCGGTCCATCCCGTCGAGGCCGTCGTCGTCGATGTCGAGCCGGGCGAGCGCGGATCGCGCCTGCCGGGCGTCGATCGTGCCGTCGCCCTCGACCTCGGCGAAGTCGCGGACCCGGCGGAGCAGGCGGTTCGCGATCCGCGGCGTCCCCCGGGACCTCCGGGCGAGCTCCCGCCGCCCCTCGACCGTCAGCTCGAGCCCGAGCCGCACCGCCGACCGGGCGAGGATCGCCTCGAGCTCGGCCGCAGTGTAGAAGTCGAACGTGCACTGGATGCCGAACCGGGCCCGCAGCGGCGCGGTGAGCATCCCGGACCGGGTGGTCGCGCCGATCAGGGTGAACCGCGCGATCGGGAGCTTGATCGACTGGGCGCCGGGCCCCTGGCCGAGGACCACGTCGATCTCGAAGTCCTCCATCGCGGGGTACAGCACCTCCTCGACCGCGCGCGGCAGCCGATGGATCTCGTCGACGAACAGCACCTCGCGCGGCTGGAGCGAGTTCAGGATCGCCGCCAGGTCGCCCTTCCGCTCGATCGTCGGGCCGGAGGCGGTGCGGACCTCCACCCCGAGCTCCTCCGCCAGGATGTACGCCATGCTGGTCTTGCCGAGGCCGGGCGGACCGGTGAGCAGCACGTGGTCGAGCGCCTCGCCGCGGCCGAGCGCCGCGCGGACGTACACCCGCAGGTTGTCGCGGACCCGGTCCTGCCCGACGTACTCGTCGAGGCGGCGCGGCCGGAGGGCCGGATCGTTCGCGTCGAGGTCGACCTGGGACGCGTCGACCAGCCGACGGGGCCCGGTCGCGGGGGTGCGCGGCGTGCGGTCCGTCACGACGGGCCCGCGAGGACGCGCAGCGCCGCCTTCAGCCGCTGCTCGAGCGGGGCGTCGGCACCGAGGCCCTCCTGGTCGAGCGCCGCGAGCGCCTTGTCGATCTCGGACCGCCCGTACTCGAGCTGGGCGAGGGCGAGCGGCAGCGGATCCGCGACCTTCGGCCGGGTCGAGGCGCGGGTGGGGACGTCGAACGACACCGGGATCTTGCCCTTCAGCTCGAGCGCGAGCCGCTGGGCCTTCTTGGCGCCGACGCCGGGGATCCGTCCGAGGGTGGCCACGTCGTCCGCCTCGACCGCCCGGTGCAGCTCGCCGACCGGCAGCGTGTCGAGCGTGGCGAGCGCCATCTTCGGGCCGAACCCGCTGACTCCGATCAGCACGAGGAACGCCTTGCGGTCGAGGTCGGACTCGAACCCGTACAGCGTGATCGCGTCCTCGCGAACCTGGGTCGACACGTACACCGTGATCGCGTCCTGGCCGATCCACCCGTCGAGCGAGCGGGTCGGGGCGAACACCTCGTACCCCACGCCGCCCACGTCGACGATCGCGCGGATCCCCTCGCGCTCGACCAGCTTGCCGGTGAGCCGACCGATCACCGCGCCACCATCCCGTTCCGGAGGAACGCGCAGTGGGTGATCGCGATCGCGAGCGCGTCCGTGAGGTCGTGCGGGCCGCTCGGCACGTCGGCTCCGAGCAGCATCCGGACGACCCGGGCGATCGCGTCCTTGTCGGCCGCGCCGTGGGCCCCGACGGTCCGCTTGACCGTGGAGGTGTTGTACTCGGCCGGGGTGTGCCCGCGCTCGGCGGCGGCGAGCAGCGCGACCCCGCGGGCCTGGCCGAGCCGGAGGGCGCTCTCGGACGACTTGTGGCGGAAGATCGCCTCGATCGCGACGCCGTCCACGGGGTGGCGGTCGAGCGCCTCCCCGAGGCCGCGGTGGATCGCGAGCAGCCGCAGCGGGATCGGGGCCTCGGGGTCGGTGCGGATCGCCCCCGCGTCGACGAGGCGGATCCGCCCGCGGTCGGAGGTGACGACGCCGTAGCCGGTGACGGTGGAGCCGGGATCGATCCCGAACACGAGCATGCCCGAAGCTAGCCGAGGGTGGACACGTGTTCAAGGGCGCACCCCGGGATACCCTCGGCGGTGGACCCGATGGCCGACCCCACTCGCTCGCCCCGCGACCGGATCCTCCGCGCGATCCGGCGCGGGGCGGGGCTCGGCGCGCTCGCGGCTGCGGCTGCGGCTGCGCTGTACCTCGCGCTGGTGGTGGTGTGGCCGGGACCGGCGTTCGCCCCCGGTCAGCTCCGGACGCTCGTGTCGCGCGAGTCCACGGTCACCTACCGCGACGGCACGCGGCTCGGCGTGTTCTTCGACACCGAGCACCGGCGGTACGTGCCGTTCGACGAGCTCCCGGTCGGGTGGGTCGCCGGGATCGTCGCCGCCGAGGACGACTCGTTCTGGACCCACTTCGGCGTGGCCCCGCGCGGGATCGTCCGGGCCCTCCGCGACGATCTGGTGGCGATGCGGGTGGTGGCCGGCGGCTCGACCCTGACCCAGCAGACGGCGAAGAACCTGTTCGATCGTCCGGATCGGTCGCTCGGCGCCAAGGCGATCGAGCTGCTGGACACCCTCCGGCTCGAGCGGTGGTTCGACAAGTCGACGATCCTCGAGCTGTACGCGAACCAGTTCCACGTGACGTCCAACGGGCGGGGGATCGGCATCGGCGCGCGGCACTTCTTCGACCGGGAGGTCGGGGAGCTCACCCTCGCCCAGTGCGCGTTCCTCGCCGGTGCGGTCAAGGGCCCGGCCCGGTACGATCCGTTCGTCGCCCAGGACGGCGAAGCCCGCGCCGAGGCGATCGTCCGCGCCACCGCCCGGACGCGGTACGTGCTGCAGCGGATCGTCGACGAGGACCCCGCGACGATCGCCGGCCCGCTGCCGGTCGCCGCGGTGGCGAAGGTCCGCGACGAGGCCCGGACGCTGCTCGCCGACGGGTTCGACCTCGAGTTCACCCGCGGGGCGTTCCGATACGACGACTCGGTCGCGCTGGCCGAGGTCGCCCGCCGGCTGCGGGAGCCGCCGTTCGACGCCCTGCTCGGCCACGCCGGGATCGACGACCCGCGGAACGCCGGGATCACCGTCGTGACGACCCTCGACCCGGTCGCCCAGCGGGCCGCCACCTGGGGGCTGTGGCACCACCTCACCGTGGTGGGCACCCGGCTCGAGTCGCTCGGGGCGGAGGCGTACCGGTCCGACGGCCCCGGCCCGAGGTTCGACCCGGATCACGGCCCGCAGGTGCACGAGTTCCGGGTCGCGCGGGTCACCGGTCACCCGGGCGATCCCGGCAAGCGAGAGCTCGCGCTCGACCTCGGCGGGTTCGCGTGCCGGGTCGACCGCGACGGGCTGGCGCGGGTCGCGGCCGCCAGCGCCCCGGGCGCGTCGGGCTCGACGTCCACCAAGGTGTCCGCGGCGGAGATCGACGCGTGGGCCGCGGCGATCCCGGACGACGCGGTGGTCCTGGCCAGCGTCCGCGGGCGCCGCCGGGCGGAGTGGCTGTGCGATCTGGAGGTCCGCCCCGCGCTCCAGGGGGCGGTGGCAGTGGTCCAGGACGGCGAGCTGCGCGCGATCGTCGGCGGAAACGACAACCGCGCGTTCGACCGGGTCCGCGCCCCGCGCCAGCTCGGGTCGACCTGGAAGGCGCTGGTGTACGCCGCTGCGCTCGAGCTCGGCTGGTCGCCGGTCGACGGGCTCGACAACGTCCGGACCGCGTTCCCGCTCGGCGGGGCGGTGTACCTGCCGGATCCGGACCACGCGCCGATCCCGACCGTGTCGGTCGCGTGGGCCGGCGCGAAGTCGGAGAACCTCGCGTCGGTCTGGCTGCTGTACCACCTGCTCGATCGGCTGGATCGGGACGCGCTCGACGAGCAGATCGCCGCCAGCGGGCTCGGTCGGGGCGCCGAGAGCGCCGCGGCGTACGGGGCGCGGCTCCGGGCCCTCGGCCTCGGCTGGTCGGACGACCGGGTCGACGAGGCGCGGTGGTTCGACGCGCGGGCGCGGGTGCTCCGGTCGCTCCGGGCAGGCGCCGGGCCCGCCCACCACCCCGAGGACGCGCTCCCGCTGCTGACGATGTCGTGGGGGCGCGGGTTCGGGACCGAGCGCAAGCGGGGTCCGGATCCGGAGACCCGGCACGCCCTCGACGGCGCCTGGCCGACGCTCGACGCCCGCCGCGCCGGGTGCCGGGACCAGTACGGCGCCCTGGTCGACGCCCTCCGCGACGGGGAGTACCCGGCCCCCGCCGCGGTCCCGGATCTGGCGGCGCGGACCGGGCCGGACGGGTCGCTCGAGCTCGCGTGCGGCCCCCGTCCGCCCGGGTTCGCCGCGCTGGTCGATCGGAGCCAGCCGTCGGGGATCGCGGTGCCCCCGTGGAACGGCGTGTTCCCGACCGCGGGCGACCTCGTGCTGTGGCGGGTCCACCTGTCGACGCTCGACGCAGTCGCGGACGCGATCGCCGACCTGCCGCCGGTCCCCGATCCGCCCCCCGAGCCGTACGACCCCGAGGTGCTCGCCCGGCTGCCGGAGTTCCGGGCGATGGTCGCGCTGCGGTCGGTGGTGGCGGTCGCCCGTCGGTACGGCGTCCAGAGCGAGATCCGCGAGGTGCTGCCGTTGGCCCTGGGGGCGTCGGAGATCACGCTCGAGGAGGCGACCGCGCTGTACGAGGGCCTCGCCACCGGGATCGTGCACGACGCGCCGGGCAAGACGCCGACCGGCCGGACCCCGGCGGTCCCCACGCCGACGTCGCTGATCCGCGAGATCCGGGACGTCGACGGGCGGGTGCTGTTCCGGTCGGACCCGGTCGCGCGGACCGTGGGCGACCGGCCGACGGCCGACCTCACCGCCGACATCCTCCGCGGGGTGGTGCTGCACGGCACCGGGACCCGCGCCGCGACCGCGATCCGCCACGGCGAGCAGTGGCTGCCGGTCGGCGGGAAGACCGGCACCACCAACGAGTACCGGAACGCCGCGTTCCTCGGGTTCGTCCCGGTCGGCTCGCCCGAGGGCTACGCGATCGCCGGCGGGTGGTTCGTCGGGGTGTACGTCGGGTACGACGACAACCGGCCGATGGTGAACCGGAAGATCAAGCTGGCGGGGGCCAGCGGCGCGCTCCCGGCGTGGATCTCCACCGCCGACGGGCTCGCGCTCGGCGGCCTGCTCGGCGATCCGCCGACCGCGGTCCCCGGTCCCGACGGCTGGCCGATCCTGACCGACCCGACGGTCGGACGCGAGCCGGTGGACGAGGCGACCGGGCTCCCATCCCCCGACGGCGCCGCGACGGCCGCGGTGCTCGGGGGATCGCTGCCTTCGGCCCCGCCGCCGGACAGCGTGGACAGCGGAGACCAGCGCGCAGATGGAGTCGCTGACGGCGCGGGTGAACCGGCTGGGGTCCTGGTCGCGATCGACCGGGTGGGCAACGACCAGCAGCTCGAGCGCCGGTTCCGGCTCGACCGATCCACCGTGGTGCGGATCGCCGCGGTCGGGGAGCGGGACGTCCGCCAGATGGCCGACGGCGCGTGGATCACCGACCGGACGGGGCGGCGGGTGT
>JBEBJW010000219.1:0-8293 GCA_040079715.1 Myxococcota bacterium
TTCGCCAACCGGCGGTGGCCGGACGTCGGGGTGAACCCGCCGTGCGTCGATGCCCGGCCGTGCGTGTTCCCGACGGCGGGCGAGCGGGCGTCCGCGGCGCGGGCGGTGCCGACGTTCGTGCTGACCACCGCGAGCGAGGTCATCGGCATGAACTGGAAGCTGCTGGACCCCACGTACCAGCTCACCAACCGAGAGCACACGTTCATCAACGGCGCGCTGGCGCTGCTGCGGGACAACGCCGACCTGGTGCGGTGGTCGGTGCGGCTGTCGGGCCGGCTGTCCTCGCTGGCGTTCGCGACGGGGATCGCCCCTCCGGACCTGCCGGTGACCTCAGACCGAACCCCGGACCCGTACCCGGTCGGGTACTCGTTCGACGACGTGGACGGCCTGGCCGACGCGGTGGTCGACGCGTTCGACGGGGCGGCGCTCGAGTCCACCTACGTGTACGTGCTCCACTCGTTCCACGAGGATCCGGTGGTGGGGGAGATCCTCGTCGAACCGCCGTTCGGTCCGGGCGACCACGCATCGGAGTACACGGGGGAGGAGCGGGGACCGATGCGGTCGGCGACCGGGGGCGCCACCGATGCTCTGCGGAGCGTCGAAAATGGAGGAATTGGGCCGGTGATCCCGCTTCGTCACCCGACGTGGATCGATCGGATCGACCAGATGCACGAAGCGCTGCACCCGAGCGACGGGGCGCTGGAGGACCCGGCGTCGGCGCTGTGTGCGATCACCGAGCTCGCGACCGTGATGATTCACGAACAAGTGCACGTGTACACGGCCGAGACTGGGAGGTTCCGGGGATACGATCGCGATGGGTATTCCACTGATGCGGCCAGCGATTCCTGGAGTTGCTGGGCGCCTCAGAAGATGGCCGCCAACACGTTTCGGTGGGCGATTCGCCAACGATATGAGTGTTCCCGCTGGCCGAGTACCGCGTGCCCGCGGCGGGGTGACGCCAAGTTCTTGAGCTCGGACTGGATAACATGATCATCGTCCTGTCGGGTTTCGCGTGCAATGAGCCGGCGGATGCCCCCTCCTGTCCACTGGGTGGAAGTCCGGACTTCGTCTGGGAGCACCTAGACCAGAGTCCAATCGACGAATGCTGGGCGCGCGGGCTGAATAGTTCTGGTGCCCGGGTAGGGTGTGCTGGGGTGATTCCGCTTACTCCTGACGCAGGTGTCGACGACGGATACGGCTACGTGTGTTCGGCCGTGGAGACGGTGGAGGATGCGTGCACTGCACTGTTCCCAGACCGTCCGGATCGACCGCGGCCCGGGAGGTGCCCCCCGTTCGCAATGTTCCTCGATAGCTCCGGCTGGGTTGACGGGCTGACAGACCTGACGCCGCCACCGGTGGGCACAGTCTTCGTCCAGCACTGTTTGGACGACCAGGGACGGGGATATGACACGATGAACTGGGGGTTGGAGCCGCACTGGCTCGACCCGACGCACAACTGGTGGAACGAGCGAACGTTGGTGTTCGAGGGGCTCACGGGTGCCCTCGTCTCGATCCAGGCCGACAGCCACGGGCCGCTGTCTCGTTCCGACGAGGCGAAGTACTGTTGCGGTCCGGGCGGCATCCTGACCAGCGTTCTTGCGTGGGGGCGGTTCATGGACGGTCTGATCTGCGAGGGGCCGGGTACCTGGGCGTGGACCCCGGAGGACTTTCAGTGACGCCTCCGGGCGGGCTCTATCGGACCACCAAATTGAGGATCTTCCGGCCTTGTAGATCACCTCGACCAGCTCCTTGCCCTCGAGGTCTCGGGGTGGACGGCGGACGTGACCGACCTCACCCCACGCGCGGCAGGCACCGTGTTCGCCACCCACTGCGTGGACTCGCAGGGCCGGGACTTCGATACGCTGAATTGGGCCCTGGAGCCACACTGGCTCGACGCGACCCACAACTGGTGGAACGAGTGGACGCTGGTGTTCGAGGGGCTCACCGGCGCGCTCGTTTCGATCCAGGCCACGAGTTGGGGACCGCTGTCGGAGACGGACGCGGCGAAGTTCTGCTGCGATCCCACCGGAGCGCTGACTGGCACGATGGTGTGGGGCACGTACGTGGACGACTTGATCTGCGAGGGGCCGGGCACCTGGACCTGGACCCCGGAGGACTTCCAGTGACGCCTCCGGGCGGGCGCTAGCGGACCACCAGGTTGAGGATCTTCCCGGCCTTGTAGATCACCTTGACCAGCTCCTTGCCCTCGAGGAACTTCGCCACCGCCGGCTCCGCCCGGGCCGCGGCGAGGGCGGTCGCCTCGTCGGCGTCGACCGCGAGCTGGACCTCGCCCCGGGTCTTGCCCAGCACCTGGACCCCGATCGTGACCGTGTCGTCCTTCGTGTACCGCGGGTCGGCCACCGGCCATGGGACGTACGAGATGCCGCCCGCCCGCCCGAGGCCGCGGGCCCACACCTCCTCGCCGAAGTGCGGCGCGAACGGGGCGACGAGCTGGCACAGCGGCTCGAGCACCGCCCGCGACCGGCAACCCTGCTGGGTGAGATCGCGGGTGGCGACGTGGAGGGCCGAGATCGCGGTGTTCAGGCTCAGCGCCTCGATGTCCGCCGTCACCTTCGCCACCGCCTTGTGCAGCGTGCGGAGGCTGTCGACCGACGGGGCGCTGTCGTCCACCCGCTGCGCGTCGTCGTCGCCCTCGAAGTACAGCCGCCACACCCGCCGGAGGAACGCGTGCTGCCCCTCGAGGCCGAGCGTCTGCCACGGCTTCTCGGCGTCGATCGGGCCCATGAAGCAGATGTACACCCGCATCGCGTCCGCGCCGAACCGGACGATCACGTCGTCCGGGTTCACCACGTTGCCCTTCCGCTTGGACATCTTCTCGATCCGCGCGGTCAGCTCGTGGTCGGTCCCCCGCCGGAACCACTTGCCGCCGCGCTCCTCGACCTCCGCCTCCGGCACGATCCGCTTGTCGCGGTCGTAGTAGGTGAACGCGGTGATCATCCCCTGGTGGACGAGCTTCGCGAACGGCTCGGGGTCCCGCACCAGGCCCTCGTCGTGGAGGAACCGCTGCCACATCCGGGCGTACAGCAGGTGCCCGACGGTGTGCTCGGCCCCGCCGACGTACAGGTCGACCGGCATCCAGTAGTCGGACTGGGCCCGATCGCAGAACGCGGTCTGGTTGTGCGGGTCGCAGTACCGCAGGAAGTACCAGCTCGACCCGGCGGACCCGGGCATCGTGTCCGTCTCGCGCCGGAGCGCGCGCCCGCCCTCGACCACCCGGACCCAGTCCTCGGCCCGGGCGAGCGGCGAGGCCCCCGTGCCCAGCGGGGCGTACGAGTCGACCTCCGGCAGCTCGAGCGGCAGCTCGTCGTCGCGCAGGGCCCGGACCACCGCCCCGTCCTCGTCGAGCAGGACCGGGATCGGCTCGCCCCAGTACCGCTGGCGGGCGAACGTCCAGTCCCGCAGCTTCCAGGTGATCTCCCGCCGCCCCTTGCCCTCGGCCTCGAGCCACGCGACGACCTGCCGGACCGCGGCGCCGCCGGCGGTCTCGGTCCCGTCGAACCGGCCGGAGTTCACCATCCGGCCCTCGCCGGTGTGGGCCGCGACCGCCACGTCCCCGCCGGAGATCACCTCGACGATCGGCAGGCCCATCGCGCGGGCGAACGCCCAGTCGCGCTCGTCGTGCCCGGGGACCGCCATGATCGCGCCGGTGCCGTAGCCGCCGAGCACGTAGTCGGCGATCCACACCGGGACGGCCGCGCCGGTCGCCGGGTTCACCGCCCGGGCGCCGGTGTCGACCCCGGTCTTGTCCTTCGCGGCCTGCCGGTCGACGTCGCTCCGGCTCGCGGCCTGGGCCCGGTACGCGTCGACCGCGGCCCGGTGCGACGGCGGGGTGATCGCGTCGACCAGCGCGTGCTCGGGGGCGAGCACCACGAACGTGGCGCCCCACAGCGTGTCCGGCCGGGTGGTGAACACCTCGATCGCCGGCCCGGCGCCGCCGTCGGCCCCGCGGACCGTGAACTGGACCCGCGCGCCCTCGGACCGCCCGATCCACTCCCGCTGGCGGACCTTGGTGGCCTCGGGCCAGTCGATCGTGTCGAGCCCGGCGAGGAGCTGCTCGGCGTACCGGGTGATCTTCAGCATCCACTGGCGGCGCGACATCCGGACGACCGGGTGCCCGCCGCGCTCGGACTTGCCGTCGATCACCTCGTCGTTGGCCAGCACGGTGCCGAGGGCCTCGCACCAGTTCACGAACGTGTCCGCCCGGGTGGCGAGCCCGCGCGCGAACAGCCGGGTGAAGATCCACTGGGTCCACCGGTAGTACGCGGGGTCGCAGGTCGAGACCTCGCGGCTCCAGTCGTACGACATCCCGAGGCGCTTCAGCTGCCCGCGGAACGTCTCGAGCGCCTCGGCGGTCGACGCCTGGGGCGCCACGCCCTCCTCGATCGCCTTCTGCTCGGCCGGCAGCCCGAAGCTGTCGAACCCCATCGGGTGGAGCACGTTGAACCCGAGGGCCCGCTTGAACCGGCTGACCACGTCCGACGCGGTGTACCCGGCGGGGTGGCCCACGTGGAGGCCCTTCCCGGACGGGTACGGGAACATGTCGAGCGCGTAGAACTTCGGGCGGCTCGGGTCGGTGGTGGCCAGGAACGTGTCGTTCGCGGCCCAGAACGCTTGCCAGCGGGGTTCGACGTCGGACGGATCGTACGGCATGCCTCCCCCCTACCGCGCGGCGGCGGCAGTGACGAGGGGGCGGGCCCGCCGCGCAGCGCCGTCAGTAGGTGCAGGTCTCGGCGGTCGCCTGGCACAGGATGTCGGAGTACAGGTCCTTCAGCTGGAAGTCGTGCGCGCCCGCTCCCACCAGCGGCGGCACCGTGCAGGTCGAGATGTCCTTGAACATCGAGGCGTCGAGGGTGAAGCTCTCGTGCGGGGTGGTGTTGCAGGCGTACGGGTCGGTGTAGAACCGCCGGTCGCCGAGGCCCGCGACCCCGATCGTGTCGGTGGACGAGCCGTCGACGGTCTCGCCGTCCCACGAGGTGTCTTCCGGCATCCCGAGCGCCGTCCACTGGTCGCGCAGCATGTCGACTTCGTTCTGGTCGAGGTTGTACACCCCCCACAGGCGGCACCCGTAGGTGCCTTCGCCGGTCACCGCGTCGTACGACGGCGCCATCAAGGCCGGCTCGAACACCCCCGCCGACAGGCGGTGTCGGTTCTTCACCCCGTCGATCAGCACGGCGGCGTGGAGCTCGGTGGTGGTCCCGAGGTGGCCCGCGAGGCCCGCGCCGAACGACCACCCGACGATGATCACCTTGTCGTACAGGACCGCGGTGCGGGTCGGATCCAGGAACGCCCCCCAGCTGCCGCCCGGATCGCTGACGAGGAGGGAGTTGAGCGCGGCCACCAGGCGATCGTTCACCGAGTCTCCCGGCCCGACCGTCGGGTTGGCCGCGGTCACGGGGACGATCGTGGTGTCGTTGACGCCCCACGCGTGCCGGTTGTGCACCTCCGCGTAGCATGCGGCGCTGATGGCCTCGTCGACGATCGGGCCGCAGACGTCGGTCTCGGTCGCGGCGGTCAGGTTGGCGTACGACAGGCCGATCGCGCGGAACCGCTGCTCGGCGGCGGTCCGGACGATCTCGCGCGACGCGGCCGGCTGGCTGTTGCCGCCCGGCAGGTACACCACCAGGTGCGGCTGGAACGTGGTGCCGGGCGCGAGGGTCGGTCGCCCGGCGTAGTGGGCGCTCGGGTTGACCACGCACCCGACGCACGGGACGATCGAGAACGTCTGGACGACGGACTTCGCCGGACCACACAGCGCGTGGGCGGCGGTCGGGACCAGGGACATCGCCGACAGGGCGAACAGCGCGCGGGACATCTGCACCTCCGCCCGGAACGTGCCGCGGACGCCGCCTGGAGGCGGTCGCAACTCTGTCGCAGGCCGGGGATCGGCTACCGGAGGTCGGCCCCGAGGAACAGGTGGACCGCTCCTGCGTCGACGCCCGCGGTCGGGTCGAACATCGCGCCGACCACCAGGTCCGCGAGGCCGTCGCCGTCGGCCTCGGCCGCGACCACCGTCCACCCGAACGCGTCGGGCTCGGACCCGCCGATCAGCACGAGGTCGGCATCGGCCGCGGTCCGGACCCCGGACGCCAGCGGCCCGCGGAACACCAGGACGTGCCCGGGTCGGTCGAACCCGAAGTACACGTCGCGCGGCGCGCCGATCGCGAGGTCAGCCGCGCCGTCGCCGTCGAGGTCGCCGATCGCGGCGTCGACGCCGAGGAAGTCGCGGTCACCGCCGTCGAACCGGGCCCACGCGTCGGCGACGGGCCCGCCGTCCTTGTCGGTCAGGACGAACCCGCGCCCGCGCCGCTCGTCGGCGGCCTGGCTGCCGAGGAACAGGTCGCCGAGGCCATCGCCGTCGAGGTCGTCGCCGATCGCGAGCCCGCCGCCGATCAAGTCGCCGACGACCTCTCCGGTCCAGGTGGGTCGATCGACGAGGGTCACGATCCCGGGCTCGGGATCGGCGACGAGGAACGCGCCGCCGATCCCACCGTTCAGGTAGTTCGCGCCGATCCACAGGTCCGGGATCCCGTCGCCGGTGACGTCGGCGTCTCCCTCGGTGTTGGGGGGCGACCACACGCCCCACGGGGCCCGGAGGACCACGTCGGCCTCGGCGTACGACAGATCGCCGGCGGGGAGGGGGCCGAAGAACACATACGAGTCGCTGAACGAGGTGTCCTCGTACCCGATTCCACCGCCCGCGCACAAGTCCGCCGCGCCATCGCCGTTGACGTCGCCGCACCGGACGACCTCACCTGGAGCTGATGGACCATGGGGATCGTAGGTCACTCGGGTGGTAATCGCAGACATCAGCACCGAGGCGTACGCCTTCGGTCCGGCGTACACCCCGACCCCGACGGGCGGCTCGTCCAGCAACGAGCCCCCCACCGCGTAGTCGGCGACGCCGTCCCCCGTCAGGTCGCCGGGGAGTGCGACCGCCGATCCCACCCCAGTACCGTAGTTGCGATCGGTGAAGACGGCTGTGGCCTTCCCGGGCAAAGTCCCGGCTTCCTCGGTCAGGGGCAGCAGATACGCGGCTCCTCGTCCGCCCTGCGCCGGAATGCTGTCGACGTACGTGGACGGTGCGCCGACCAGGATCTCCGCACGTCCGTCGCCATCGGTATCGGCGGCGTCCAGCGCGTATCCGGCCCACTCGTACGCCTCACCTGCGACCCAGGTCCGGTGGGGCGCGACGCCGACCGCGGGCACCTCCGGGATGCCGCCCGGGTCGCCGCACCCCGCCAGGGCGAGCCACACGCTGGTGCGTCTGGCCATTCGTCTTCTGGTTGTCATGTACGACGGCGTAGTTGGCGGGGTGGGCGTCTGCCGCGGCGTCCCACCGGACGATCGGATCGTCGGCGGTGCTGGCGGTGCAGCGCGACCGCGGCTCCGACGCCCTCGCCCAGGTCGGACGGGCGGAACTCCGCGTCGGACCGCGCGGACAGGGTCCCGCCGGGCGAGGCCGGGGAGGTGGCGGACGCGAGCAGGTACGCCGTGCCGCGCGTGTGCCCCTGCGACCCGCCCTCGGCGTACGGCGGACGGTACGACGGCGCGCCGACCAGGATCTCGGCCTGCCCGTCTCCGTCGACGTCCGCGGCGTCGAGCGCGTACCCGGCGCCCTCGTACGCGCCGGAGGCCAGCCCGACCCCGGGCGCCAGCGGGGCCTCGGCGCCGGGGTGACGGCCGAGCGCCACCGCCACCGACGCCACTCGAGCCCTTCCGGCCAACCCTCGGACGCGTCCGGTCATCGTGCCCTCGCCGAGACCAGGATACCACGCCGGTGTTCACCGCGGGTGGCGCGTCACCGTCCGGACAGCGCCGTCCGCGCCGCGTCCGCCGCCGCCGAGCCCGGGTGGTCGCGGATCACCGCCTCGAACGCCGCCCGCGCGCCCGATTCGTCTCCGGTCGCCCTCCGGGCCCGCCCCAGCCGGACCGTCGCCTCCGCTGCCAACGGGTCCGGGGTCGCGAGGAACTGCTCGAGCAGCGGGATCGCCGCCGCCGGGTCCCCCTCGGCGACCACCGCCGCCTCGAACCGGGCCCGCTGGGCCTCCGCCGCCGTCCCGCGGGCGATCACCTCCCGCCAGGCTGCCACCGACGCCGCCGTCCGGCCGGTCCGGGCCTCGAGCTGCGCCAGCAGGGTCCACGCGCCGACGTCCGCCGGGTCGCGGTCCAGCCGCAGCCGGAGCCCGTCGCGCGCGCCGTCCGGGTCGCCGCCGAGGAGCTGCCGCCGGAGCGCCCCGAGCTCGGGCGCCACGGGCTTCCCCGGGGCCCGCGC
>JBEBJW010000220.1:0-8291 GCA_040079715.1 Myxococcota bacterium
CCCGATGCCGAGGCTCTTCGCCGGCTGGTCACCGAGCTGACGCGCCACCCCGCTCGCGTGGGCGCCCCCGAGCCACAGGAGCACGAACCCGACCAGCAGCCGCGATCCGTACGACCAGCTCGTCCACAGCGACCACCCGACCAGCCGGGACAGCAGACCGGGCGGCGGCTCCGGGGCCTCGTCGGCGACCTCGTCGTGGCGCTCGGCCTCTTCGAACGTCACCGTCCCGCGCACCACCCGCTCGGCGTCGGCCACCGGCAGCGCCGAGGTGTACGCGAGATCGCCGCCGATCTGCGCGCCGGGCCCGAGCTGGAGCTCGCCGACGTCGAGGTCCACGTCGCCGCCGACCGGGGCGTTCAGCACGACCAGGCCGCCGCCGCCCGCGATCCCGCGCCCGATCGGCCCGTCGATCCGCAGCTCCTTCGCCCCGACGAACACATCGCCGCCGATCGACCCGTGATCGCCGATCACGATCTCCGACCCGAACGCGTACAGGTCCCCGGCCACCGGCGCGTCGATCCGGATCGACTCTCCGGCCGCGAACAGATCGCCGTCGACCGGCGCCTCGACCACCACCTGCTGGCCGGCGGTGAACGCGTTGTCGTCGACCCGGGCCTCGATCCGAACCTCCTGGCCTGCCCCGAACACGTCGGTGCTGGGCGCGTCGAACCGGACCTCCTGATCCGAGGCGAACCGGACCGGCGGCGGGGTGACCGGGATCTCGACGTCCACCGGGGTCGCGACCGGAGCGGCGTCTCCGGTGCCGTCCTGGGCCGCGGCGACTCCGGACAGGGCGAGCGCGATGCACAGCATGAGTTCCTCCTGAACGGTCCATGCCGCGCCGCCAGCCTACCGGGGACGGGCGGACCGGTGAGCGGTCGGGATCGCCGTCGAACGGTCGCGGGGCCGCCAGTGCCGCGCCGGACGCCGATCGACGTACGTCGATCCCGGGAGGGACGATGCCGAAGGCGTGGAGCGACAAGGACGAGCGGATGTACGAGCACATCGCGGACAGCAACCGCGAGCGCGGGATGCCCGAGGCGAAGGCGAAGGAGATCGCCGCCCGCACCGTCAACAAGCACCGGCGGCTCGAGGGCCGCACGCCGAACACCCGGACCCAGGGCACCGGCAACCCGAACACCGCGCTGGCTGACCGGTCGGTGGACGAGCTGAAGAACCTCGCTCGGGAGCGCAAGATCCGCGGGTACAGCCGGATGCGCAAGGCGCAGCTCGTCGAGGCGCTCGGCGGGTGAGCTGGCGGGTCGCCTCCGGGTCGTGCATCGTGGACGGGCATGGACGGAGGAGACGAATGAACCCCTGGATCGCCGGCTCGACCGCTCGGGGTCGGGCCTGGATACGAACGATCGGTCCTCCGCGGGCCGGCAGCCTCGGTGCTGCGCTGGCGACCGCGACGTCGACGATCGCGTGCACCTGCAACTCACTGCCGCCCGGGCAGCAGCCGGGAGAGCTCGGCCACGGCGCGTTCTCGTGGCGGTGCGTCGACGACGCCGACGCGTTCTGCCCGCACGACGGCAGCAAGCCTCAGGGGTTCCCGGAGGCGGTGGCGGTCGGCGGGCGGTTCGGCCTCGCGTACTTCCCGCTGTCGGGCACGGTGACCTCGATCTCGTCGCCGACGTCGATGATCGCCGTCGACCAGACCGGCCCTGAGGTCGAGCTCACCGCGGTCTCCCCGGGGTGGGCCGCGGTGATCGCGTACCAGGACGACGAGGTGCTCGACGTGATCCACCTCCGGATCGTCGAGCCCGATCGGATCGACCTCACCGTCCCGGCAGACCCGATCGACGTCGGCGCGTTCGGGTTCGCCCAGGCGACCCCGCGGGCCGACGACGGCCAGGTGTGCGCGGGCTCGATTTCGTACGCGTGGAGCGTCGATCCTCAGGGGATCGTCGACCTGATCGTCGGCCCGTCGCCGAGCAACCGGGTCGATTTGTTCGGGGTCGCGCCGGGGATCGCCGAGGTCGGCGTGGTCACGGCGCTCGATCGGGTGACGGCGGAGGTCGAGGTCGACGGGGAGGTCCCGCCGCCCGACACCGCGTCCACCGGCACGGGTCCGACCGACACGGGGACGACTACGACCGGCACGGGCTCCACTGGCTCCACTGGCTCGACCGGCACGGGCTCGACCGGCGGTGGATCGACCGGCGACACCGGAGGTACCCGATGATCGCGCTCCATCTGCTGTCCGGCTGCGCCGCGTACAGCGTCGGGTTCGAGCTGTCGTCCACCATCACGCCGCTCGAGGTGGTGGTGTCTCCCGACGTGTCGCTCCCGGTCGGGATCGTCGCCACCGCGCTCGCGATCGCGACCAAGAACGGCGAGCCGGTCGACGCGGACGTGACCATCACGCTCACCCCCGCCGACATCGGCGTGATCGAGCTCAGTCCGGTGGCGGTGACCTCCGAGAACGATCCGCCGAACCTGTGGGCGCTGGCGGGGGTCGGCGCGGGGGTGACCGAGCTGTGGCCGTCGGTCGACGGGCACGACGCGCCCCCGATCCCGGTCGAGGTCACGGTCCCGCCGGAGTAGCGGGCGCTACTTGCCGAGGACCTCCCAGCCGCCGGTGTACGTCCGGTCGCCGGTGGGCTGCGGCAGGACGAGGGTCCAGCTGCACTTCTGCGACCCCTCCTCGGACGGGCTGTCGATCTGGCGGAGCACCAGGTGGTACGGCTGGTCGGGACCGCCGTACGCCACGTCGTAGTCCCGCTCGAACGCCTTGCTCTCGCCGGTCGGCGTCGCGCAGTCGGTCGAGAAGTGGACCTTGAACGTGCCGGGCGGACCCGGCGGGACCCGGAGATCGGCGCGGACGAAGTGGACCCCGCGCCCGAGCTTGCCGGCGTCGGTGCCGAGGAACTTGTCGCACCCCTTTCGGCCGCGGCAGGTGCCGACCGCATCGTCCTCGTTCCACGGGCGGACCCCGGACCGGACCTCGCCGAGGGTCCAGTCGAGCACCGCCTGCTCCTCCGGGGTGATCTTCGGCGCGTCCGGATCGACCACCGGGGCGGCCGCCGCGGCGCACGCCTCCGCGCACTGCTCCGGCCCGCACTCCGGGGATCCCCCGCAGCCGATCAGCGCCACCAGCCAAACCGACGCCATCCCGCCTCCGACGAGTTGCCCGACTCTACCGCGCAGCGCTAGCCGGTGGGGATGAGCTTGTCGCGCGCCACGTTCCGCGGTCGCAGCCTCGGGTTGCCGGCCGGGCCGGTCGATCCGGCCCTCCTCGTGCCGTGGGTGGGCAAGCGGATCACGCTGCCGAGCGACGATCCGTTCGTCCGCGGGTCCGGGGGCGAGGCGCACGGCTACATCGATGGCGCGCGGGGCGGCTGGACCGATCACCCCGAGTACATGGACTTCCTCGACCTGTCGTCGCCGGTGTACGCGCTGAAGCGGATGGAGCGGGACCTGTACCTGCACCATTGGGCGGCGCACCTCCCGGACGCCGGCGCGACGGTGCTCGACGTCGGCGCGGGGATCGGGCGGTTCACGATGGCGATGCTCGACCGCGGCGCGGTGGTCCACGCGGTCGATCCGGACCTCGAGAGCCTCCGCCGGCTGGTGTGGCACGCGGCGGGCCGCGCGGGTCGGCTGGAGGCGAGCTGGGCCTCGGTCCACCACCTCCCGGACGTCGTGGCGGACGTGGCGATCGCCGCCGAGGTCCTGTGCTACGTGCCGGACGACGTGGGCGCCCTGACCGGGATCGCGGCCCGCCTGCGGACCGGCGGGGTGGTGCTGCTGTCGGTCGAGGCGCGGTACGGGTGGGCGGCCGCTCAGGACGCGCCGACCGGCGGGATCGAGGCGGCGCTGGGCGGAGACGGGATCGTCGCGATCGACGGAGACCGGTGGGTCCGGACCGCGACCGCCGACGACGTCCAGCGGCTGGTCGAGCGGGCCGGGCTGACGTTGGTGTCGTGCGTCGGCAGCCATTGGCTCCCAGACGGTCCGCTCGAGGACGCGATGCCGGCCGAGCTCGATCTGGCCGGCCTGGTGGCGCTCGAGGACCGATGTCGCGCCCATCCGGTGTGGGGTCCGCTGAACCGGCTGTGGCTGGCGGTGGCCCGCAAGCCGTGAGCGACGCGCCCGCCGGGACCGAGGCGCGCGCCACCACGGTGTCCCGGCCGGTGGCGGTCGACGGGATCGGCCTGCACACCGGGGCCCGCGCGACGCTGACCCTGCTCCCCGCGGCGTTCGGACAGGGGGTCGTGTTTCACACCCCGGCGGGGACGGTCCCGGCGACCCTCCACCACGCGACGCCGGGCGGGGGCTGCACCGTGCTGACCCGCGGTCCCGCGACCGTGTCGACCCCCGAGCACCTGCTCGCGGCGCTGTCCGCCCTCGGGGTGACCGACGTGGGGCTGGCGATCGACGGACCGGAGGTCCCGGCGCTCGACGGGTCGGCGGTCGGGTGGGTCGAGGCGATCGACCGGGCCGGTCGGGTCGCCGGGCCCGCGCTCCCCGCCCCGCCGGGGCTCGACGGACCGGTCCGGGTGGACGCGTTCGACGGGTGGGCCGAAGCAGGACCCGGCGGGCCTACGCTCACGGTCGAGGTCGCGTTCGTGGACGGTCCGGCGGGGACCCTGGTGGTGCCGCTCGACGAGGCGTCGTTCCGGGCCGAGGTGGCGTGGGCGCGGACGTTCGTGCTGGCGCGGGACGTGGCCGCCCTGCGGGCCGCCGGGAGAGGCCGCGGCGCGACGGCCGACAACACCGTCGTGTGGCCGGACGCTCCGCTCCGCAGCCCGGACGAGCCGGTCCGCCACAAGCTCCTCGACGCGTGGGGCGACCTCGCGCTGCTCGGCCGGTGGTCCGCCGCGGTCCGGGTGGTCCGCGGCGGCCACGGGCTCCACCAGGCGCTCGCGCGGGAGATCGCGCGGGGCTACTCGGGGAACCGGTCCGCGAGGTAGTCCGCCGAGGTGTAGTCGCCGCCGATCAACCGATCGTCGAGGTCGAGGATCGCGATCACGTCGGCCTCCTTCACCGAGGTCGGCCAGTTGTTGGCCGCGAGCCAGGCGTCGGCGTCCTTCGCCCCGTCGTCCCACACCGCCTGGTAGTCCTCGAGCAGCTCGCAGTCGAACACGCAGTCGACCGCCGACCACGGGCCCCACGGGCCGTCGAGGATCCCCGACTCGTACAGCTGCTGCGCGATCGCGTCGAACCGTCCGTCGGCGATCCGCTGGAGCAGCTCGCGGTCGACGAGCTCGCACGCGTCTCCCTCGCCGTCACCGTCGAGGTCCTCCTGCTTCGGGTTGGGCTGGTACACGCAGTTGTCGCTGGCGTTGAGCACGCCATCGTTGTCGATGTCGGCGTCGCACGGGTTGCCGAGGCCGTCTCCGTCGGAGTCCGCCTGGTCGGGGCTCACCAGCCTCGGGCAGTTGTCGCACGCGTCGCCGTACGTGTCGCCGTCGGTGTTCTTCTGATCCGCGTTCTTCACCGTCCGACAGTTGTCGCGGGTGTCGAGGATCTTGTCGTTGTCGTCGTCGGTGTCGCAGGCGTCGCCCTTGCGGTCGCGGTCGTTGTCGATCTGGCTGCTGTTCGCGTCGATCGGGCAGTTGTCCACATCGGCGCACCAGCCGTCGTGGTCCCCGTCGTTCGCGGGATCGATCGGGCATGCATCGCAGGCGGCGAGCCCGTCGACGTCCTCGTCCACCTCCCAGTCGAAGTCGACGTGATCGAAGGTCCAGGAGCCGGACGTCGTCGCCGCCACCCAGGTGTCGGAGCTCGCGGCCGCGAGGCCGACCGCGACCGGCGCGCGCACGATCTCGAGCGGCGTGATCCCGCCCACCGCGTCGTTCAGCATGTCGCGGAGATCGTCGCCACTGATGTGGTCGTCGAGGTCCACGTCGATGTTCAGGAAGGTGATCTCGATCGTGGGCAAGTCGGCGCTCAACCCGTCCAGGTGGATGGAGTCGGCGACGATCACCGCGTCGAGCTCTGGCTCGCAGCACGCATCCGGGCACGGGGGACCGGGCTCGAACGTCACCGACAGGGTGATCGTGGCGTCCTCGGCTTCGATCGGAACGTCGGCGTCCACGTCGTCGCCGACCCCGAAGCACCAGAAGTTGTCACCGGTCAATCCGAGCTGCCCGGTGACGTGGGTGGTCAGGCTCAGCGCGCCGAGATCGATCGTCAGGACCGCCCGCTCCGACACCGGATCCACGTCGAGCACCAGCGCGTCGATGGTGAACGCGAACGCGTCGAGGGTCTGGAGCTCGAGGTCCGCCTGGGCGGTGTAGGTGCACGACGGCACGTCGTCGATCTCGTGGCCACCGGACACCGACGCGTCGGCGAACCCCGCCTCGAGCCCGCCCTCGATCGCGTCGTGGAGAGCGGCCGTGATCGACGGCGCATCGAGTTGGACCCCCGCGATCCCGGCGAAGTCCGCCACGTCCTGAACGGCCACCCCGAGGGTCGACGACGCGACCTCGAAGTCGGTCGGTCCAGCCGGCGAGAAGGTCAGCGAGATCTGCTGGTTCAGGAGCGCGTTCCGGTACAGCGCGTCGACCAGGCCCTCCGCGTCGAGGGCGTCCACGATCTGCGTGGCCTGGTTCGTCTCGTCCAGCGTCAGCGCGTCGGAGCATCCGACCAGCGCCGACATCATCACGATCGATCGTACGGACATCGATTCCTCCCGGGGGTGTGCCCACCCGGCGAGGAGATCCGCGGTCCGGCTCCGATCCGCGTCAGAAGCACCCGGTCGGATCACACGAGAACGTCGCGTCGTCCCCGAACGTGTGGGGATCGGTCGACGCGTAGGCGGTCACCACGTCCGATGGCACGTTGTCGTCGGCGCCGACCCCGAAGTCGCAGGTGTCGGCGGTGAACCGGGGCGGGAAGTCGGCGCCGGTGACGTACACCGCGCCGCCCTGGCCGGTCGCGGTGTTCCGGACGAACCCGGCGGTGGCGCCGACCGCGCCGACGCAGGTGGCTTCGGCGTTCTCGTACGTGACGAGCCCCCCGCCGAACTGGGCGGTGTTGTCGGACACCACGGTGTCGGTGAGGGTCAACGCCGGCCGCGGCCCGGTGCCCTCGAGCCCGAGGCCGCCGCCGGAGTTGACCGCGGTGTTGGCGGTCACGACCGCGCCGGTGAGGTCGATCGTCCCGTCGAACGCGTACAACCCGCCGCCGTACGTCGCGTGGTTGGCGGTCAGGGTGGTGGCGGTCGCGTGGACGGTGCACGCGTCGACGAACCAGGCGCCGCCGATCTCTGCGTGGTTGTCGACGAACGTGACCGCGTCGAACGTGACGTCTGCGTCGCCGACGCAGGCGAACCCGCCGCCGGTCAGCCCGGCGCCGTTGCTGGCGGGCACCGAGCCCTCCCCGCCGGTCACGGTGACCCCGACGACGGTGACCACGCCGCCGTCGACCGCGAGCACCGTCGCGCTGCGCCCGCCGTCGACGGTGGCGACGCCGTGCCCGTCGATCGTCGCGTCGACCCCGGCAGCGCGCAGGTGGACGAAGAATGTCCCGGCGCACAGGTCGTACCGCCCGTCCTCGAGGTCGACCACCACCGGCGCGTCGGGCGCCCCGGCGGCGAACTCCGCGGTGAGGTCGACGACCGCCCCGCCGGCCGACACCTCGGTCACCAGGCCGTCCTCGGCGGTGGCGGCGTCGCAGTCGGTGTCGAGCCCGTCGCACGCCTCGTCCGCGCCGGGGTGGACCGCAGCGCGGGTGTCGTCGCAGTCGGTGGCGTCCGCGACCGCGGCCGGGTCGTCGCAGGTGGTGGTCGGGACCGCCGGGTCCCCGTACCCGTCCCCGTCGGCGTCACCGAACCCGGCCGCGCACCCGCCGGTGTCACCGGACGTCTGCGCGGTGTCCGCGTCGGCGTCCGTGTCGGTGTCCGCGTCCGCGTCGGTGTCCGCGTCGGTGTCGGCGTCCCCGTCCGCAGGTGCGGTGTCGGTGGGCTTCGGGTCCCCGTTGCACGCGACGAGCCACAGCCAGGTCATCCGCCCTCCCGTGGCCGATCTAACCCTCGCGCGCGAGGCTCCACGTGCCGGCGAGCGCGCCGAGGTAGTACCAGGTGCCGGACGCCGCGCAGTCGTCGAACGAGAAGTCGCCCTTCACCGAGTAGCCGTCGTCCTCGCCCGCGATGTCGCCGTCCTCGTCGACCGTCGCGACGGAGTTCACGTCCCCGGCGTCGGACGTGAACAGGATCTCGAACCGCCCGTCGTCGTGGAGCGTGGCCCCGGCGACCCCGCTCTCGGCGGTCGAGCACCTGCTGGACGACGTCGACCTGCTGCTGCTGATGACGGTGAACCCCGGGTTCGGCGGTCAGCGGTACA
>JBEBJW010000221.1:0-8289 GCA_040079715.1 Myxococcota bacterium
ACCGATCCGACCGCGTCGCTGTCCGGGTGGCACGCCGGGGGCGCGGGGTCGATCGGGCTGCTGGTCGATCTCGCGCCGGGGAGCCGGTGGTTCGGGCGGTGGAAGGTCTCCGCGACCCCGATCGAGACCTGGACCGCGCCGGCGCGGACCGCCGCTGGGGAGTGGCCGGCGCCGTCCCCGCGAGGCGTGCCGGTCCCGGGCTCGATCCTCGTGTCGACCGACGCGGACGGCCGGTCGTGGATCGCCGACCAGGGCGCGGTCGAGCGGGTCGGGGAGGGAGACGGGGACCTCGTCGCCGCGATCCGGGTCCGGACCGACCCCCGCGCGCGGGTCGATCTGCTGGTCCACCCATCGGCCGCCCCGACGGTCGAGGCGCTGCTCGCGCTGTGCCGGCGCGCGTCTGCGGGGCGGGCCGGGCTGCGGTGCGCGGTGGTGGACGGGCCCGTGTCCGACTGGACGATCCTCGCGAACCGGCCGCTGTCGCCGTCCGGCGGGATCCCGGTCGAGTTCGAGGTCGAGGAGGTGCCCGACTACGAGGCGCTCGAGTTCGACTGATCGACGCCGCGGGCCTTGCGGTCCATCCGGAGGTTCAGCACCTGGACCGCGAGCGAGAACGCCATCGCCGAGTACACGTACCCCTTCGACACGCGCTGGCCGGTGCCCTCCATCACGAGCGTCGCCCCGATCAGGACCAGGAACGCGAGCGCGAGGACCTTCACCGACGGGTTCCGCTGGACGAAGTCCCCGATCGGCCCGGCGAACACCATCATCACCCCGACCGCGAGCACGATCGCCGCGACCATCACCTCGACGTGGTCGGCCATCCCGACCGCGGTGATCACGCTGTCGAGCGAGAACACCACGTCGAACAGCGCGATCTGGACCACCACCGCGACGAGCCCGAGCCGGGACGCCCGGTCGGACAGCGTGTTCTCGTCCTCGAGGGGGTGCTCGACGCTGGTGTAGATCTCGCGGGTCGCCTTCCACAGCAGGAACAACCCGCCGGACACCAGCACGAGGTCCTTGCCGGTCCAGTCGCGCCCGATCGTGAACAGGGTCTGCTCGAACCGCGCGAGGAAGCTGATCGTCAGCAGCAGCGCGATCCGGGTCGCGAGCGCGCCGGCGAGGCCGAGGCGGCGCCCGAGCACCTGCTGCGACCGCGGCAATTTTCCGGTCAGGATCGCGATGAACACGATGTTGTCGATCCCGAGCACCACCTCCATCAACGTCAACACGGCGAGCGACACCCACGCGCTCGGGTCCGACAGCAGCTCGATCATCCGGTCCTCGGGCCCGAGTGGGGCAGTCGAGCAGGAGATATCCCATCGGGTTACGACCGAACGACTTCCCCGGGGGATCGGATGTCGCTGGCGAGCATCGAGACGGCTGTTGTCCCGGACCTGCGCGCCAGGCTCGACGCGCAACGCGACGCGTTCCGGCGCGATCCGTTCCCGACGATCGACGTCCGGCGCGAGCGGCTCCAGAAGCTGATCGCCGGCCTGATGGACCGCCGGACCGAGCTGGCGGACGCGATCAGCGAGGACTTCGGTCACCGGTCGAAGCACGAGACGCTGATCGCCGAGATCTACGTGTCGGTCGCGGCGGCGAAGTACGTGCTGAAGAACCTGAAGTCGTGGATGAAGCCCGAGTCGCGCGGGGTGTCGCTCGCCCTGCGCCCGGCCACGGCCGAGGTCGTGCCCCAGCCGCTCGGGGTGGTCGGCGTGATCTCGCCGTGGAACTACCCCGTGCAGCTCGCGGTCGTGCCGATCGCGTACGCGCTCGCCGCCGGCGACCGGGTGATGCTCAAGCCGTCCGAGCTCACGCCCCGCACGTCCGACAAGCTGGCCGAGATGCTCCGGGTGCTGTTCCCGGAGGACCTCGTGGCGGTGTGCACCGGCGGCCCCGAGGTCGGCCAGGCGTTCGCCGAGCTGCCGTTCGATCACCTCGTGTACACCGGCTCGACCCGCGTGGGGCGGCTGGTGATGCAGGCCGCGGCGAACAACCTGACCCCGGTGACCCTCGAGCTCGGCGGCAAGTCGCCGGCGATCGTCCACCGGGATTACCCGGTCGAGCGCGCGGCCGACAGCATCGCCGCCGCGAAGCTGTTCAACGCCGGGCAGACCTGCGTGTCGCCGGACTACGTGCTGGTCCACCCGAGCCGCGCCGACGCGCTGTGCGAGGCGATCGTCGCCGCGGCGGCCCGGATGTACCCGACGCTGGCGGCGAACCCGGACTACACCGCGATCGTCAACGGTCGGCACAAGGCGCGGATCGAGTCGTACCTGACCGACGCCCGGGCGAAGGGGGCCACGCTGGTCGAGGTCAACCCGGCCAAGGAGTCGTTCGCCGACGCGGGGACCAAGCTCGCCCCGGTGCTGGTCCGCAAGCCGACCGAGGACATGGCGGTGATGCAGGACGAGATCTTCGGCCCGGTCCTCCCGATCGTCGAGGTCGAGTCGCTCGACGACGCGATCGCGTACGTGGGTGACCACCCGCGTCCGCTCGCGCTGTACTACTTCGACACCGATCGGGCGCGGATCGATTCGGTGCTCCGGCGCACCCACTCCGGCGGGGTCACGATCAACGACTGCATGCTCCACGTCGCCGAGGAGCACCTGCCGTTCGGCGGGGTCGGGCCGTCCGGGATGGGCGCGTACCACGGGCGCGAGGGGTTCGACGCCCTGTCCCACCGGAAGGCCGTGCTCCGCCAGCCGCGGCTGAACGGCCGGTGGCTGATCTCGCCGCCGTTCGGGTCGCGGGTCGAGCGCCTGTTGGACTGGCTCCTGTAGGTTCGGCACCGCGAGGTGGCGGAGGGCGCTTGCGCACCGCCCTGCAATGGGGACAGGATAGCGCCGACACGGAGGACGACCGGTGGGCGTGTGGCTCGTTGCAGTGCTGGGGATGAGCCGTGCGTGGGGCTGTCCCGACTACAACGCCGACCCGACGCAGCTCCAGCTCCTCGAGCCGGCCGCCACGAAGGGCGCGCTGACCGCCGAGGAGAAGGACTGCCTCGAGGACCGGTACGCGGCGGCGAAGGTCCAGACCGTCAAGGACAAGATCTCGCGGGTCGAGCTGGTCAACGCCTACGCGTACAGCACGAAGTCGTGGGCCCAGCTCGTCCGGCGGCACCTCGAGGAGGTCGACCGGTCGGATCCGGACATCGCGTACCTGTACGCGTTCTACCTGTTCAACACCGACCGGAAGAACGCGGCCGAGGTCGTGAAGTGGACCGAGGTGGCGCTCGAGCGCAAGGACGTGTGGTCGGGCGACGTGTTCGTCGGGCGGGTGTACGGGCTGTACAAGCTGCGGGCCCTCGCGGCGAACGTCCTGTGGGCCGACGCCGAGGATCGCCGCACCCACGGTGAGGGCAACGTCAACAACGGCGCGATCGAGGGCATGCGGAACGACGTGAAGGTCTACGCGCGCGAGTGGCTCGACTTCGCGAAGGTCGCCGGGCGTGACACGGCGGAGAGCGCGGCGCTGTGCCTGTCGGCCGCCACCCGCGCGATCGCGTGCGGGCTCGACGAGCAGGTCAAGGATCCTGCGAAAGAACCGAGGGCCCGGGACGCGCCGAAGCCATGACCCCGACTCGCCGGGCGGTGGTGGTGGGCGGGGCCGGGCTGGTCGCGGTCGGCCTCGGCCTCGGCGCGCTCGCGGTGAGACCAGGGGTCCGCCGCGCGCCCCGCCGGCCGCTCGTGTTCCTCGACCCGGCCGGGTTCTCCGTCCTGGCCGCGATCGCCGACCGGGTGTGCCCGGGCGGGCAGGGCGCCGGCGGGGGGCCCCACCTGCCGAGCGCGTGGGAGCTCGAGGTCCCGGAGGCGCTGGATCTGGCGCTCGACGCGATGAACCCGGCGACCGCAGCCGAGCTCGCGTCGGTGCTCGGGGCGATCGAGAGCGCGGTCGTGGGGCTCGCCGACGGGCGGATCCGGCCGTTCACCGCGGCGGACGGCCCCGCGCAGGACCGCGCGCTCCTGGCGTGGCGCGACAGCCGGATCACCCTGCGGCGATCGGCGTTCAAGGGCGTGGTGGCGCTGGTGTCGGCCGCGTACTGGGCGAACCCGGCGACCTGGGCCCACGTCGGGTACCCGGGGCCGCCGCGGTTCCCGGCTCCGTCGTCGGCCCCGGGCCCGGCCGCGCCGACCGACCCGTCCACGCCGTCCACGCCGTCCACGCCGTCCGGGGAGACCGAGCCGTCCACGCCGTCGCCGTCGTCCGAACCGTCCACCGCGCCGTCGGGAGGGACGCCGTGAGCGCCGGGTTCGTGATCGGGGCCCGCCAGATCGGGACGACCGACCTCGCGCTGACCTGCGACGTGTGCGTGATCGGCTCGGGGGCAGGCGGGGCGGTCCTCGCGGCCGGGCTCGCCGCGCGCGGGCTCGACGTGATCGTGCTCGAGGAGGGCGGCGCGTACACCTCGGCCGACTTCCGGCGGCTCGACGAGGCGTGGAGCCTGCCGACGCTGTACCAGGAGCGCGGCGGGCGGGCGACGGCCGACCAGGCGATCACCGTGCTCCAGGGCCGATCGGTCGGCGGGGGCACCACCGTCAACTGGACCACCTGCTTCCGCATGCCGGAGCGGATCCTCGACCACTGGCGGCAGGTCCACGGGCTCGCGCTGACCGCGGAGGCGCTCGCCCCGCACTTCGCCGCGATCGAGGATCGGCTCGGGATCGCCACCTGGGACGCGGTCGCGCCGAACGAGAACAACCACAAGCTCGAGCTGGCGGGCGCGGCGCTCGGGTGGGAGACCGCCCGGACCCGTCGGAACGTCCGCGGGTGCGCGAACAGCGGGTACTGCGGGTTCGGGTGCCCGTTCGACGCGAAGCAGGCGATGCACCTGACGTACGTGCCGGACGCGCTCGCCGCCGGGGCGCGGGTGTACGCGGACACCCGGGCGGATCGGCTCGAGCTCGACGGCACCAACGTCGCCCGGGTCCACGCGACGGTGATGGATCCGGACCGGGATCGGGGCGGGCCGGTGAAGATCACCGTGTCCGCCGCGCGGGTCGCGGTGTGCGGCGGCGCGATCAACAGCCCGGCGCTGCTGCTGCGGTCCGGCCTCGACGACGGCGTGGTCGGGCGGCGGACGTTCCTCCACCCGGTGGTGGCGGCCGCGGGGCGGTTCGCCGACCGGGTCGACGGGTGGTACGGCGCGCCGCAGTCGGTGGCGTCGCACCAGTTCGTGGACCGCGGGCCCGACGCGTCCGGGTTCTTCCTCGAGCACGCGCCGATCCACCCGATGCTGTCCGGCGTGTCGTTCCCGGGGTTCGGCGCGGGCAAGAACGCGATGATGGGCACGCTGTCGCACACCGCGACGATGATCGCGATCCACGTCGACGGCCTCGCCCCGGACGACGCGGGAGGGACGGTCAGCCTCCGCGGCGACGGCCGGATCCGGCTCGACTATCCGGTGTCGGATCGCCTGGCCCGGGGGTTCCGGGCGTCGCACGAGGTGCTGGTCCGCGGGCTGTTCGCCGCGGGCGCGATCGAGGTGTCGACGCTGCACGCGGAGCCGGTGGTGTTCGGGTCGGTCGACGACCTGTCGGCGTTGGACCGGGCGGCGTACGGCGCGCTGCGGCACTCGATCTTCTCGGCCCACCAGATGGGCGGGTGTCCGATGGGACCGGATCCGGCGACCAGCGTGGTCGATCCGGCGCTCCGCCACCACCGGGTCCCGAACCTGTGGGTGGTGGACGGCAGCGTGCTGCCGACCGCACTCGGGGTGAACCCGTCCGAGACGATCTACGGCATCGCCCACTGGGCCGTGGAGGGAGTCTCGGCCGGCTGAGGTCGTCCGCCCGGCATCCGAGCTAGTCTCCGGAGTGGATGCTCGGGGGCGCGCGATGTGGCTGACGTGGCTGACGTGGGTCGGGTGCGGACCCGAGCCGAGTGCGCCGCCGACGGTGAGCTTCGGCGCCCCGTTCGAACCGGAGTGTGCGCCGAATCCGGCCGTGCCAACGGTGCTCGACTGTCGGTGGACCTCGGCTGCGAGCGGGGCCGGGTGGGTCGAGTACTGGCGCGACGGCGAGGCGGTCCGGTCCACGGCGCACGGTCCGCCCGGCACCGCGCACGACCTCGCGGTGCTCGGCCTGAAGGCCGGGGCGAGCTACCACGTGCGGGCGGTGGTGTCCGACGGCGAAGCTCGGGTCGAAGGGCCCGTCATCACCCATGTCGTGCCGGACGTGCCCCCCGAGTTCCCGGTGCTGTCGCCCGAGTCGGTCGACCCCGCACGGTCCGAGCTGGTCGGCGGCTACGTGCTCACCTCGCTCGTGCTGCCCGCCGACCCGCCGTACAGCGTCGTGGTGATCGTCGACTCGGACGGTGACTACGTGTGGTGGACCCGAACCGACGGCAATCGGCTGGTGATCGCGCCGAAGCTCGCGCGCGACGGCCGCAGCGTGTGGTTCCTCGCGACCGACATCGCGTGGGAGGAAGACGTCGGGCAGATCTACCGCGTCGCGCTCGACGGCGACAGCGCTTCGACCACCCGCGCGCTCCTCGGCCACCACGCCATGCTGGAGAACGCCGACGGCTCGCTGACCTGGATCGGGTTCGAGTACCGCACCGTCGACGGGACCGACTGGGCCGCCGACGTTCTGCGCACCGGCCCGGAGGGCAGCGACGGGAGCACGGCACCGACTCAGGAGTTCAGTTGGCTCGACGCGTACTCCGTCGACCCGTGGGTCCCCGACCCGAACGGGGCCAGCGTGTCGCTCGGGGACGGCGTCGAGTGGACGCACAGCAACTCGCTGATGGCGATCGACGACGACTCGTTCTACGTGATGAGCCGGTTGTTGGACTGCGTGATCCGAGTCGACCGCGCCTCCGGCCGGATCGTGTGGCAGCTCGGAGGCCAGTACAGCGACTTCACCCATCCCGACGGCACCTCGGTCTGGCGCACCCTCCGCGACAACGACCTGTTCAGCCACGCCCACATGTCCGACCTGTGGGACGGCGGGATGGTCGTGTTCGACAACGGCTCGTACCACGCGGCTCCGCCCCGCTCGAGGGCGGTCGAGTACCGGTGGGACGAGTCGGCGCGCACCGTCGAGGAGGTGTGGAGCTTCGACGAGCCGGACGGGGGATACACGGGCTCGATGGGCGACGTCCGCAGGCTCGCCGGCGGCAACACCTTGATCGCGTGGAGCTCGCTCGCGTGGATGAACGAGGTCACCCCGGAGGGCGAGACCGTGTGGGCGCTGCGGATGCCGGCCGGCGCCGCGATCGTCGGGCGGGTGACGCCGCTGGCGGCCCCGCTCGACGGGTTGGCACCGTGAGCGGGCGAGTCAGGGTCGCCAGTAGCGGCCGCTGTCCCGCCGGAGCAGCCCGTACCCGACGAGCTCGCGCCGGAGCGTGGCCACGTCCTCGTGGTGGTTCACCAGCACCGCGTTGACCCCGCGCTCGTCGTACCGGGTGCTGTGGTCGAACCGGTCCGCGAGCCACCGCAGGACCACCTCGCGCTTGCGCCGGCTGGCCGGGATCGACACCAGCCGCCCGTCCTGCACGAAGGTGCCCAGGACCTTCCGGTCCCACGCGAGCGGATCCGGCGCGACCTCCCGCAGGCGCTCGGTCGACAGCAGGTCCTTCGCGGTCCGGTTCAACGCGACGGCGTCGAGCCGGTACCAGTGGCTGGTGCCCTCGGTCCGGACCGTGATCAGCCCGATGTCCTTGAGCCGCGCGAGGTGATGCGACACGGTGGGCTCGGTCACCGACAGCAGCGCCGCGAGCTCGCTCCCGGTGGCCTCCCGGTCGGCGAGGATCCCGACGATCCGCAGCCGATTTGCGTCCGCGAGGGCCTTGAAGAACGGGAGCAGGGTGGCGAGGGGATCGTCGACCGACATCAAAGCCTCCTTCGATGTCCATCTACATAGATGGACATCGAAGGATTGTCCAGTCACCGGCGGGACTCGACGAACGACAGCTCGAGCTCGTCCGGATCCGCGGCGACCGCGAGCCGGATGCCCTCGCCGGGCCGGTCGGTCGGGCGGACCACGAACCGGACCCCGCGCCCTTCGAGCTCCGCGACGGTCCGGTCGAGGTCGGGGACGGTGAACCCGAGCGACGCGAGGCCGGCGGCGCCCGGCGTGCCGTGCCGCCCCGCGACCCCGCCGCCGTGGAGCGCGAGCGTGGTCCCGTCGGTGTCGAACTCGGACCAGTCCGGAGACTCGAACCGGAGCGGGATCCCGAGGGCGTCTCGGTAGAACGCGACGGACCGGGCCATGTCGCTGACGGTGATCATCAGGTAGTCGATCTTCGTGGGCATTCGCCGAGCCTACCCGAGCGGCCGGG
>JBEBJW010000222.1:0-8251 GCA_040079715.1 Myxococcota bacterium
CGGATCGGCGCGCACGGGGAGCTCGCCGCTGGCGCCACCGTCGGCGACCTGGTCGAGGGGGGCGTCGACGGCGCAGACCTCGCCCTGACCGTCGCCGACCTGGTCGGGCTCGCCGACGATCGCCTCGACCCGGCCCAGCCGCTGGTCGCGCCGACCATCGCGTGGGGCAGCCCCTCCGCCGGCGCGAGCCCGCAGCTCGTGCTGGTCGCGCCCCCGGTCCGCCCCGAGGACGTGCTCCGGACGTGCGTCGACGCGGGCGCGTGGTGCGTGGTCGAGCAGCTCGGGGGTGAGCCGAGGCCGGTGTTGCTGGACCGGGTCGACGCGGTGCGGGCGACCACCGCCGCCGGCTGGACCGCGGCGTTCGGCGACACCATCCCCGCCGGCGTCTCCGCCGCGTGGCTCGTCCCCGGGTCGGGGGACGCGCCGTGGACGATCGCGCACCCGAGCGGATCGTAGCCAAACTGTATCTCGGCAGACCCGGGCCGCGGCGTCACTCGCCCTGGGCGACCCCGTCCGAACCGCACGGCTTGCGGACCAGCTCCGCGTCGTCGGTGGTGCGCCACAGCTCCGCGCCCGCCTCGTAGCACGCGCCGCCGGGGACGATCGCGCCGTCGCGGACGGTGCGCTCGACGAACCGACCGTCGCGCTTCCCGTCGACCGTGCGGCCGCGGACCAGGAGCTGGCCGGTGAGGTCCCACTCGGCGTGGTCCCCGGTCGCGACCCCGGCGCTGTACACCTGGTACTCGACCGGCCGTCGCGCGTCGCCCTCGCCCGCGTCCCACCGGACCCACGGACCGTCGAGCTTCCCGTTCACGTTGGTGGCCGACACCACGAGCCGCTTGCCCTGCCACTCGGTGTGCGGGCCCGTCCGGACCCCGGACCCAGTCGCGCAATACACGTTCATCCGGCCGCCGGACGGGTGGCGGATCGGGGCGGTCGGCGCGGGGCACTTGATCGCCTGGGACTCGAACGGCGGCGTAGGCAGCTCGATCGTCGTGAACAACGAGTCCGGCGACACCACCGCCGGCGCGGGATCGGCCGCGGCCGGCTCCGTCGGATCGGGCGCGGGATCCGCCGGATCCGCCGGGTCCGGCGTCGCGGTCCCCGGATCGAGGCCGGGGATCGGGAGGCCGGCGCACGCGAGGCCGAACGGGGCGGACACCGCGAGCGCCGCGGCGAGGAGCCACGGCCGGGCGGACGGGAGCGACTGCGTCATGGGGGGACTCCGGGGAGGCCCGATCCCATCACCCGGTGACGGGGGGATGCGCACGTCCCGGATACACGCCGACACACACCGGGATCAGCCGAGCGGGGCCGGTCCGGGGATCGCGCCCGGCCGCGCGGGATCGAACGTCGCGAGCGGGACCCCTGGGATCGGGGTGACCTCGAGCGGCAGCCCGGCCTCGACCGCGATCTCCGCCACCACCGTCGCCACCTCGGTCGCGAGCGCGGTGCAGAACGCCGCCCGCTCCGGCCCCCCGAACGACGCGAACGGCCCGGTGAGCACGTTGCACACGATCCCGTCGCCGGGTGCCGCTCCCCGGCGGATCCGCGACGGCCAGCGCGCCTCGTAGTCGGTGATCGCCTTCCGGAGCGCCGGGGTGACCGAGCCGGTCGGGTCCGGGTCGCCGAACCACTGGCCGAGGATCAGCCGCCCCGCGACCACCACCCCGCACTCGCCGCAGCCGGTGATCCCGCCCCGGCGCAGCGCCTGGTACGGCGCGGTCGGGAGGCCGAACGTCTCGGCCATCGCGATCCCGCACGACCGGTGCGGGGTGACCCGCCCCTCGTACAGCAGGAACACCTTGTGGCGCGCCGCCAGCACCCGTCGGTCGTCGGTCATCTCCTGGTGTAGCCTGCGCGGGGCGCGCGCGCGCATCGACGGACCGACCCGTCGTCGGCATTCGACCGACCGCGACCGGAGGTACGGACCCTGCAGCGCAGCGCGATCGACCGACGCGTTCGCACGATCGCTCCCGGGTGCACTGTCCTCGGGTGTCGAACGTACACTGCCCGCCTGGAGGACCGATGATCCGACCCGTCCTGTGCTCTGCCGCGCTGTCCCTGGCGTTGATCGCCTGCAGCGGCGACACCACCGACAAGACCGACGCCACCACCGACAGCGACACCGACACCGACGTCGACGCCGACAGCGACACCGACGCGGACAGCGACACCGACAGCGACACCGACACCGACACCGACACCGACGCGGACACCGACACGGGCCCCACGACCACCACCGCGGTCCGGGACCCGAAGTTCGACCCCGTGGTCGCGATCCTGACCGACGAGCTCGCGCTGACCACCGCGTCCGGCGTGTCGATCGCGGTGATGGAGGGCGGGGTGATCACCTGGGCCGAAGGGTTCGGCACGGGCGACCCGGCCGGCCAGGTCACGATCACGCCCGAGATGGAGTTCCAGATCGGGAGCACCACCAAGCAGATGACCGCGGCGCTGACGCTCCAGCAGGTCGAGGACGGCCTGATCGCGCTCGACGACACCGTGACCGAGCTCCTCCCCGCGTTCGACCTCGTGAACAGCCCCGGCTGGACCGACGCCGCGACCCTCGACGATCTCCTCGCGCAGAGCAGCGGCCTGCTCGACTACCTCGACTGGACCGGCAGCCCGGACGACGCCGAGCTCGCGGGCTGGCACTACGACTTCTACGGTCCGGAGCTGTTCGCGATGAACCCGCCCGGGCTGTTCTGGAACTACGCGAACCCGAACTACACGCTCGCCGGGCTGATCGTCGAGGAGCACGACCCGGCGGGCCGGTACTACCCGGACGTGCTGATCGACGAGCTGTTCACCCCGCTCGGGATGACCGCCACCCACATCCGGAAGGCGGACGTCGAGGCCCGCAACAACTACGCGCTGTCGACCGGGATCGACCTCGCGACCTACGCGCTGGTCGACGTGCCGATGTCCGAGGTCCCGGATCCGGCGTCGATCCGGCCGGCGGGGATGGTGTGGTCGACCCCGTCGGACATGTGCAAGTGGGGCCAGTTCATGCTGCACGGTGACCCGGCGATCCTCGACGACGCGCTGCGGGAGCAGATGACGACCGCCCACTACCCGACGCTGTACCTCGACGACCACTACAACTACGGGTACGGCGAGTTCGTGTGGGACACGTACGCGATGGGCGACGGGTTCCACGACATCCGGGTGTGGGAGCACGGCGGCAACACGCTGTCGTTCACGTCGCAGCTGATTCTCCTGCCGGATCAGGACGTGGTGATCTCGATCCTGTCGAACGGATACGGCGACGCGTTCTACGGGACCAGCGACGAGATCATCCGGATCGTGGCGGATCCCCTCGCCGGCAGCGCGTACGTCGGTCCGGCGTTCGATCCGACCGCGCTCGCGCCGAACGTCGGGGCGTACCTGTCGCAGAACTTCGGCCGGATCCAGGTCTCCGAGGGCGGCGCGAACGGCCTCGTGGTGTCGATGCCGGACCTCGAGTCCCTCGGGTACGTCGTCGACGCCGACCTCGACCCGTACTCGACCGACCTGTGGTACGCGACGATCGACGGGTACCCGTACGACCTCGCGTTCATCCACGAACAGCCGGGCGATCCGGCCGGGTACGTCCGGAACCGGTCGTTCGTCGGCACCCGGTTCGAGGTCCCGGTCCGGTCCGCCCCGGTCGACCGGTCGACGGTCCGCGCGACCCTCGACGCGGCCCGGCTGGCCGATCCGGTACGCCCGCGGCGGTGACGGTCGGCGCTCGGTCCCGCGCCGATCCGCCGGTCGGTCAGCGGTGCGGGACCGTCCGGGTCCACATCGTCATCAGGTTCCGGACCACCGTCCCGTCCGGGGCCGGCGCGACCGGCGGGATCTCGATCGTCACCCCGTAGCTCGCGTACTTGACGAACGGGTTCTGGGCGTCGGTCGACTGGATCGCCACCGCCGGGTCGCCCGGGCGGAACCCGAAGCCGAGGGCCCGCTGCTGGATCTCCGGGCTCCGGAGCCAGCCGAGCCAGGTCGCGGCGGCGGCCTGCTGCTCCGGCGTCGCCTCGGCCAGCACCACCGCCGGGTGGTCGCTCCACATCGTCGGCGACGGGTAGTACACCCGGAGGTTGCCCCACCGGCCCTGCGCGTTCTCGAGCTGGCCGATCGCGGTGCTCTCGTACACCACCGCCACGTCGTACTTCGACGGCCCGAACCGCACCATGTCGGTCATGAACGTGCCGGTCGACGTCTCGTACTTCGCGACCCCGCCCTCGATCCCGGCGACCCACGCCTGGTACGCGGGATCGAGCACGTCGGCGACGGTCAGGGCGGTCCGGCCGTGGAACTCCATCGTCATCAGCGCCAACGCCTGCAGGCCGGAGTTCGACCGCGTCGGATCGGTGTGCCCGAGCTTGACGAACCCCCAGTCCGGCGGACCCCCGACCGACGGCCAGCCGCGGTTGTCGACCAGCGCGTCGTGCAGCACCTTCCACGACAGATGACCGCCGGTCGGCGCGGCCAGCTTCGACCCGCGGTCCTCCCACGCCGCGAACACCAGCGGGGTGATCACGAGCGGATCGGCGCCGAGCGCGGTCACGAACGGCTCCGTGTGGTTCTTCGCCTCCCAGTCCGACCGCAGCAGGTTCAGCACCAGGCTGTCCGCCGGACTGAACACGGTCGGGTGCTGCGTACCGTCGAGGATCGCCTCCGCCGCCTGGAGGGACCCCATCCCGACGAGCTCGACCGCGATCTCCGGGTGGGCGGTCGCGAACGCCGCGTGCGCCGCCTCGACCCAGTCCTTCTTCTCGGTCCCGTACAGCATCGAGATCGTCACCGTCGGGCCGCCCGCGGCGGACGGGGTCCCCGCACCCGGCGATCCGGGGCGCTGCGCATACAGGGTCACGCCGACGATCGCGATCACCGCGACCAGGAACACGACGAGGATCGGTGCCCTCGACTTCATCATTGGCTCCCCTGGTTCAAGCTCTCGAGTGTCTGCTCGAACAACCGGACCTCGCGGTCCACGGTGGCGAGATCCCGCGCGACCTCGGTCCCGACGAGGTCCATCGCCTCGGCGTCCAGGGCCCGCATCCGGACCAGCTTCGGCGGGACCCCGGCGAGGGTCGACGCGATCCGGGCGAGGTGGGCGTCGATCCGCTCGCGCGCGGCGGCCACGTCGTCGAGGGCCCGCAGGTGGTCGTCGCGGGACGCCCGGGCCCGCTCGTACTCGGCCCGCGCCGCCGGGTCCCGGGTGCGCTTTGCCAGCCCTGCGAGCCGCTCCGCCTCGGCCCGGGTCGCGTCGCGGTCCTGGGTCGCGAGCCACGCGCCGAGGTCGATCGCCCGCGCCACCAGCACCGCCGCGTTCCGCTCGAGGTCGTCGCAGGTCGCGAGGGCGGTGCCGAGGTGGGTCGCGACCGAGTCCGGGGTGTCCGCCAGGGCCCGCGCCCGCTCGTCCGCCGCGGCCCGGAGCTGGCCGACCAGCCGCCGCAGCTCCGGATCGTCCACCGTCGCCGGATCCGGCACGGTCGGCCTCGGCGTGGGCTTCGGGGACCCGCCGCCCACCGCCAGCAGGTCCCACGCGACCAGCGCCGCGTAGGTCAGCGCCCCCACCGCGGCGAGCGGGGCCGAGTGCAGCGCGACCCCGATCCCGGCGCCGCCCACCAGGGTGGCGAGCGCGAGCGGGTTCGTCAGGGCCCGGATCCGGGTTCGAATCTCAGTCACCGCCACCTCAGAAGAACGCCGCCATGTCGACGAACACGGCCGCGATGTCGGTCGGGTCGCCGGTCGCGCTCGCGCCCTTGCCCGCGTCGGCGATCTGCCCGAGCACGGTGGGGTCGGCCGAGGCGCCGTACGCGATGGTGAACACCTTGACCGGGGCCTCGTCGTCGGTCGCGAGCGCGCCGAGGAGCTGGTCGAGCCGGGTGGTGCTGTGCTCGTCCCGGCCGTCCGTCATCACCACCACCGCGTGGATCCGCCCCGGCTCGGCCAGCGCCCGGACGGACGCGGTCCGGAACGCGGCGCCGACCGCATCGTACAGCGCGGTGCCGCCCGAGGCGATCGCCCCGTCGATCCGAGCGGTCATCGCGTCGCGGCCGCCGCCCCCGAGCGCGACCGGCGGCGTCGGCTCGGCGACCTGGCTGTCGAAGAACAGCAGCGACACGGTGTCGCGATCGCCGAGCGTGGTCAGGAACGTGCCCGCACCTCGCTTCGCCTCGACCAGCGGGTCGCCGCGCATGCTGCCCGACTTGTCGAGCACCAGCACCACGTCCGAGGTCTTCTTGGTGCGCTCCCACAGCGCCAGCACCGCCCGCAACGTGGGCGCGTCCGGTACCTCGAGCAGGGTCCGGGGCTGGGTGGGGTCGACCCCGTGGGCCGCGTCGATCGGCGCGCCGACCGGGATCGCGGCGTCCGCCGGCCGGAACCCGAACGCGAGCGCCGACGATTGGATCGGGTTCGACCGGAGGAACTGCTCGAGCTGGACCGCGGCGGCGCGCTCGTCCGCCTCGACCCACGGCGCGTCGAGGATCGCGAACGGGTGGTCCGACCAGAACGTGCCTTCGGTCGGGTAGATCGCGACGATCTGCTCGGCGGGAGGCCGGGCGGTCTTGTACGCGTCGACCACCAGGTTCTCGTACGACACGACCGCGCTGACGTACGACGGGCCGCGCTCGAGCATCTTGTCGTGGACGAACCCGGTCGACTTGCCGTAGTGCACGAGGGACGCCTCGACGCTCGCGACGAACGGCTCGGCGGCGGCGAGGGACTCCGCGGTGAGCCCGCGGGTCAGGTGGACCGCGGCGTACGTCTCGGACAGGACCGCGAGCAGCCCGGAGTTCGACAGCCGCGGATCGGTGTGGGCGAGCTTGAACCGGCCCCACTCCGGGTGGCCGTGGGCGCCCCACCCCGCCGGGTCCTGCGCGATCGTCAGCAGGTCCGCCCACGACACCGGACGATCCGGCCAGCCGAGCGCCTCGGCCATCGGGCGCCACAGCGCGATCACGACCGGCGACAGCACGATCGGCTCGGCGGCGCCGGCGAGCGGCTTCGTGTGGCCGGGGACCGACAGCCACTGGTCGTCGAGCAGGGACAGGTACGCCGACGAGGCTGGGCTGAACACGTGCGGCTGGGACCGACCGGCGGCGATGTCCGCCACCGCCTCCCCCGACCCGAGCGACCGGGTCACCACGTCGATCGGACGCCCGGACGGCAACGTCGGGTTCGCGGCCTCGAACCGCGCGATCGCGTCCTCGAGCCACGCCTTCTTCTCGCTGCCGTAGTCGACCCGGATCTGCACCGGCTCGAGCCCCGGCTGCGGGACCGTCCCAGACCCAGAACACGCGAACCACGCGAGCGCAGCGATCACCCGTCACCCCGCGAGCCCGACATTCGCCCGGTGTACGACCGGCGTCCACCCGGTTCGGTGTCGGTTTCGCGAGACGTCGGTGGCGGCCCGGTGTCGGAGCCGCGAGGGATCCGTCACGAGACGCATCCAGAAGCTTCTACGGTGCCCGGCCTCGGAAGCCGCGCTAGTAGAATCTTGTACTGTCTGCCGGACAGATCCTACGGGGTGTGCCGATGTACAAGCCGACCTACCTCACCGACGAAGATATCGCGGAGCGCCTCACCCAGGTGCGTGACTTCGACCGGGTCGCGGTCCTTCGCGAAGTCGACGAGCAGCTCGCCGAGTTCGAGAAGGTGCACCGGATGAGTACCGAGGACATGCGCCGGATGGTCGTGAACGATGAACTGCACGAGACAGACGAGATCTGCGCCTGGCTCATGATTGCAGGGCGTCGTCGGGTGCTGGCGGCCTCGCGGTGATCGGGCGGAGACACGACTGGAACACGCTGCGAGACTACGAGATGATCACCCACAGCGCGTTACAGCGAGCGATTGACTTCGGCTGGGCGGTGGATGTTCGTTGGGCTCACCAATGGACGCCATATCCGCCGTTTCTTCGTGTCGCAGGCCATATCGCGTGTGTAGGCCGGATAGTCATCACATTCGACAAGGAGCTGGAGCTCCGACGCCGAAGGCACGCGAGTCCGGACGAGAAAATACGAGTACAACTGCCACATTCAGGGCCTCGGTAACTTCCTACGATACGACAATTCCCACGGACGGGCCCTGGATGACGATGATGAGTCGAATGCCAGGATCAGCTGGCACCATCGCCACGAGTGGGTGGATCCAACCCGGGCGAGGGAGGGTGGGGGCCAGCGAACATTCATCGGCGAGCCGGATTGGCCCTATGGTAACGATGATTGGCCGGTATTGGGGGAGGTCGTCGAGG
>JBEBJW010000223.1:0-8250 GCA_040079715.1 Myxococcota bacterium
GTCGCGATCTGGGCGTCGAACGGGGCGAGCTCGAGCGCCGTGCCGCCCGCGACCACCGCCGTCGCCTGGGCCTGCGACAGCTCGGCCAGCGCCAGATCGCGCTCCGCCTCGAGCAGCTCGACCTTCAGCCGGGCGGTGTCGACCGCCGACCGCGCCGCCTCGACCTCGGCCGCGGCCGCCGCTGCCTCGTCCTTCGCGGCCGCGACCGCGTCGGCGCCGGCGTCGACCTGGGCGTCCGCCGCCCGCTTCGCGTCCTTCACCGCGGCCTGCTTGGCCTTGACGTTGGCCTTCGCGGTCACGGCGTCGGCCTTCGCCGCCACGTACGACGACTTCGCGGCCTGGATCTTGTCCTTGTCGCCGGCGGTCTTCGCGACCCCGAGCTCGCCCTTCTTCACGTCCACCGCGGATTCTGCGGTCTCGAGCGCGACCTTCGCCGACTCCACGTCCAGCTCGGCCAGCTCGACCTGGGACTTGCCCGCGGCCTTCGCCGCCGCCGCGTTGTCCTTCGCCACGTCGATCGCGTCGCCCGCCGGCGCCAGATCCGCCTTCTCGCCGACCACCTGGTCCTTCGCCTCGCCGATCGCCGCCTTCGCCGCCGCGAGCTCCGCGTCGAGCTTCTCGAGCGCCGCCTTCTGCTCCGCCAGCTTGGCGCGCACGTCTTGCGGCAGGACCTCGACCGCCGCCGGGTCGACGGCGGGACCGGCCGCGAGCGCGTCGCCGGACAGCGCGCTCAGGAACAGCACCAGGCACCCACCGATCATCGTCCGAACATTCACCGAGCCTCCATCGTCGCGGGGAGGCTCTAACGGAGGGTCCGGGTCGCGCCCCCTTTCAAGGCACTTACGACCCGGCGGCGGCTCGGGTACCATCGCCGAATGGCCGATCCGTGGTCCGCTCCCGACGACCGCCGCGCCCCTCCCCCGGGTGGGCCCGACGCCGACGGTCGCCTGGCGGACCCCGGGGCGAGGTTCCTCGCCGCGCTGGTCGACACGGTGGTGATCTACCTGCCGTTCGTCCCCGCGTTCGCGGTCGCGGTGGGGATCGGGTCGGAAGAAGGCGTCCCGGCCGAGGACCCGCTGTTCCTCGCGACGGCGATCGTCGGCACGGTCGCAGCGCTCGGGGTGACGGTCTGGCAGTGGTCCGGGATCGTGGGCGCTGGCCAGACGTTCGGAAAGCGCCTGCTCGGGATCCGGATCGTCCGCACCAGCGGCGCGCCGGTCGACTTCGTGTACGGCGTGATCCTGCGGAACTGGGCGCTCGGCTTCGTCGCCGGCGTGTTCGGGGTGTGCAACCTCGGGTGGGTGATCCGGCTGGCCGACGTGGTGATGGTGCTCCGGTCGGATCGGCGGTGCCTGCACGACCACCTGGCCGACACCCAGGTGATCGACGCGTGACCGGCCCGCGGCTGCTGTACCTGCACGGGTTCGCGTCCGGGCCCGGGTCGTACAAGGGGAGGGCGGTGGCGGAGCACCTGGCCGCGCGCGGGGTCGCGGTCGAGCGGCTCGATCTGCGGGTCCCGTCGTTCGAGCGCCTGTCGTTCGCGGCGATGCTCCACACCAGCCGGACGGCGATCGGCGGCCCGCGCGATCGGGCGGTGGTGCTCGGCTCGAGCCTCGGGGGCCTCGTCGCGGCGCGGCTGGCCGAGGACGAGCCTCGGATCTGCGCCCTCGTGTTGCTGGCGCCGGCGTTCCAGCTCGCCGAGCGGTGGCGGGCGCGCGAGCCCGAGCGGTGGGACCGGTGGATGGCCGATGGGTGGACCGAGGTCGACGACCACACGACCGGGCAGCGCGCGCGGATCCACGCCGCGTTCGGGCGGGAGATCGCCGCGCTCGACGTGGGGCTGCCGGACGTGCGCGTGCCGACCACGATCGTCCACGGCGTGCGCGACGACGTGGTGCCGATCGCGTCGTCGCGGGCGTTCTCCGACGGGCAGCGCCACGTGCGCCTGATCGAGGTCGACGACGGACACGAGCTCACCGCCTCGCTCCCGACGATCCTCGCGGCGGTCGACCGCGCGCTGGAGGGGGTGATCGGACCCGGATAGCGGTGGGCGATGGACCTCGTCGAAGCGTTCTCCGGCCGCGCGCCGGTGGTGGTGACCGGGGCCGGGATCAGCGTGGCGTCGGGGATCCCGACGTTCCGTGGCACCGACCCGGACGCGGTGTGGGCCAAGGACACGACGGAGCTCGGCACCGTGCGGTACTTCCGCCGGGATCCCGCGGGCTCGTGGCGGTGGTACCTCGCCCGGTTCGACGGGGTCCGGGCGGCGGCCCCGAACCCCGCCCACCACGCGATCACCGCGATCGAGGCGGCCGTCGTCGCGCGCGGGGCGCCGTTCCTGTGCGTGACCCAGAACATCGACGGGCTCCACGTCCGCGCCGGCACCACCGGGCTGGTGGAGATCCACGGCGCCGCCCGCAAGATCCGGTGCAGCCGCAACAACTGCCCGAACGGGGCGCCGTCCGGGTTCCTGGCGTGGGACGACGCGATGTTCACCGCGTTCCGCGCGGATCCGCGCCGGGAGACCGTCCCGCGGTGTCCCCGGTGCGACGCGCCGCTCCGGGCCCACGTCCTGTGGTTCGACGAGATGTACACCGACCACGCCGACTACCAGTTCCACCGGGCCCTCGGCGCGTTCGGCGCCGCCAGCGCCCTCGTGTTCGTCGGCACCTCGTTCAGCGTCGGGATCACCGCGCTCGCGGTCGAGGCCGCAGGCCGGGCGCGGATCCCGGTGTTCGTGATCGACCCCGGCGGCCCCCCGCGCGACGCCGTCGAGCTCGCAGCGGTCGGCGCGATCGTGATCCGCGAGCCCGCCGAGGTCGTGTTGCCGAGGGTCGCGGCGGCGCTGGGCCCCCCGCTCGACCGCTCGGGGCTGCCTGGCTGACCCGGCGTTCGGGCGGGATCCGCAGGTCGGGCCGCCCGCGCGGACCTCCGGGTGGCGTCCCGTCGTCCGTCGGCACCCCGAACGTCACTGGAGGTGGATCGCCAGCAGGCGGTCGAGCAGCGGCTCGAACAGCGGGCGGCCGCGGAGGGCGTCGCGCCACCGGACCGGGATCCCGTCGAGCCCGTCGCGCAGCCCCGCGATCCCGCCCGCGATGCACGCGGTGGTGTCGGTGTCGAGCCCGAACCCGATCGCCCGCCGGACCGCGACCTCGTACGGCCCGGCGTCGACCGCGATCCGGGCGGAGTGCAGCGCGTCGACGACGTACCCGGAGCCGCGCGGCGCCGAGAACCCGAGGACCTGGTCGAGCTCGCCCGGGTGGATCCCGAGGTCCCGCACCGTCGCGACCGCGTCCGCCCACGGGTCCGGGTGGTCGGCGAGGATCCGGCGCGCCCATAGGCAGTACAGCGCGCAGCAGACCTGGGATCGCGGGTGGCCGTGGGTCACCACCGACTGACGGCACGCGTCGGCCGCGAGCGACGCGTCCGAGCCGCGGTGCCACAGCGCGAGCGGCAACACCCGCATCAGCGAGCCGTTGCCGTTGTCGCGCTCGCCGGCGCCGCCGGACCGCTCGGCCGGGACCCCGCGCTCGAGCGCGATCAGCGCGTCGGACGTCTGGTTGCCGATGTCGTACGGGCGCGCGTCGACCGCGAGGTACCCGGTGCCCCACCACGCGACCAGCCGTCGGCCGAGATCGTCGACGTCCACCCCGCCGCGGTCGAGCAGCGACGCCAGCAGGCACAGCGCGTGCGCGCCGTCGTCGGACCACGTGCCCGGCGGGACGCCGAGGTGGCTCCGGCGGAACCCCGACGGCGGCTCGAGCTCGATCTGGTCGGGCGGAGGCAGGTTCCGCGGATCGTGGAACTCGTACGGCACGCCCAGCGCGTCCCCGACCAGCAGCCCCACCAACCCGCCCGCGATCCGGTCCCGCATGACGCATTCTGGCCCGGTTCGGTCGCCGGCGGAACCCGCTTGCGGTACGGGATCGTGGAGGTCCGATGGACGAGCCGGTCGAGGTGCTCCACGAGGCGGTCCAAGGCGACGACCGCACTGGCGCGTTCTACGTCCCGTTCGTCGAGGGGCCCCACCCTGGGCCGGTCGACGGTCGGCGCGCGGCGGAGATGACGTACTCGTACGCCGGCAGCTCGACGATCGTGATCGACCACACCGAGGTCAGCGACCTGCTCCGGGGTCGGGGCGCGGGCCGGCAGCTCGTGTACGCCGCGGTCGCGTTCGCGCGGGCGTCGAAGCTGAAGATCCGCCCCCGGTGCTCGTTCGCCCGGGCGGTGTTCGACAAGGAGCCCGAGCTGAGGGACGTGCTCGTGACCTGAGGCGCCCTGAGGCGTCGCCCGGGTCCGTTGCGGCGCCCGGGTCGGTTCGACTACAACGGTCGGATGCACCACGCGCGCTGGCTCGGTTGTCTCTGGTCGGTCGTCGCCTGTCGCCCGTCGCCCGAACCGGGGGGCGGCGATCCGTCCACGCCGAGCGGAGATGCCGCGGACGCGGACGCCGACGCCGACGCGGACGCGGACGCGGACACGGACGCCGACACCGACGGGACCCCGACCGACGGGACCCCGACCGACACCGGCACCCCGTTCACCGGCACCCGGTTCTACGTGTCGCTCGACGGCGACGGCTCGGACGGCCGATCGTGGGCCACCGCGTGGACCGAGCTCGATCGGATCGACTGGGACGCGGTCGAGCCCGGAGACCGGATCGAGCTCGGGGGCGGCACCTACACCACCCGGCTGGTCCCGACCCGCGGCGGCACGCCCGACGGGCGGATCACGGTCGCGCGGACCACCGACGTCGGGCACGACGGACCGGTCACGTTCGACTTCTCCGACACGTCGGTCCCCGACTACTGGGCGTCGTACGTGCGGATCGAGCACCCGTACCTCACGTTCGACGGCGGCGACTGGTCGTCGTTCGAGTGGATCGCCGACGGGAGCTGCCTCGTCGCGCTCGACAGCCAGGACGACGTCGGCGCGGTCGAGTTCCGCAACGTGACGTTCACCGGGTTCGCGAACCCGGACAACGGCGGGGCGGCGCTGTGCATCTACTCGGGCAGCGCCACCCTGTCGCGGGTGTGGTTCGGGACCCAGATCGGCGCCGAGGACCACATCAAGCTGCTGACCGGCACCCAGACCACGCTCCGGATCGAGGACAGCGTGTTCACGCCGTGGATCTCGGTCAACGACAGCCACTCCGACCTGATCGAGCAGTGCTGGGGCGGGTGCGAGGCCGGCGACCTCGTGTTCCGCCGGAACCTGGTGTGGGACTCGGGCCCGGGCGGCGGGAACCTGGTGTTCACCCTCGACCCGCACTGGGCGAGCGTCGACGTGTCGTACAACGTGTTCGCATACACCGCGTACGCGTTCCAGTTCACCAGCCGCGGGACCCAGCGGATCTCGAACAACGTGTTCTACGACGTGGCCTCGACCTTCGGCGGCGACGGCGCGTGGGAGGCGGTGAACAACGTGTTCGTCGCCCCGCCCGACAACACCAGCATCGTGTGGGGCACGACCCCGCGGTACTCGCTGTGGGACCCGTCGACCTACGGGTTCTTCGACGGCGACGGCACCAACCTCCAGGGCGACCCCCAGTTCGTGGACCCGTCGGACGTGCTCGGCCCGGACGGCGAGGCGTTCACCGACGACGACGGGTTCGCCCTCCGACCGGGGAGCCCGGCGATCGATCGCGGCATCGCCACGATCGACACCGTGGATGTCCGGGGCCGGCCGATCGTCGGCGCGCCGGACATCGGGGCGTACGAGGCGCCCTGACCGTCGACTCAGTCGGCGAGGGCCGCCGCGACGTCCGCCGGGGTCCAGCCCTTGCCGGCCGCCGAGCGGATCTGGCCGCGGAACGCCTCGTCGCCGCCCTCGGTGAACTTGAAGTTCCGGCGGATGTGGCCCATCGTGTGCTTCTCGAGCTCGGAGTAGACGCCGTCGGCGGCGACGAGCGCGAACAGGGCGTTGGCGTCGTCCACGCCGAGCCGGCCGTCGCCCTTGCCCGCGGTCCGGGCGGTGGCCTCGGCCCACAGGCGCGCGTCGACCTCGACCTTCCGGCCGTTGCCGGCTTCGAACGTCGTGGTCAGCACCTCGGCGTCGTTCCACCCGCGCGAGGCGGCCTCGCGGACCAGCGAGCGGAACGCGAGATCGCCGCCCGGGGTCCACCGGAACTGGACCCGGACGTGCTTCAGCGTGTGCTTCTCGAGCTCCGAGTACGCGCCGTCCTCGTTCACGATCGCGAACAGGGCCTTCGCGTCGGCCTCGCCGAGCCGGCCGTCGCCCTTGCTCGCGGTGCGGGCGGTCGCCTCGTTCCACAGCTTGGCGTGGACCTGGACGTCGCGGTTGTTGGCAGCCTTGAACGTGGTCGTGTCGCTCATCGGGCACTCCTGTCGGCCCGGGGAGGTTCCGTCCGGGCACGACACCAGGTATGCGACGTCACCGACGGGGTCCTGTTTCCGAACGTTACAAGCCGTAGCGACGGCGGCGGACCCCGACCAGGGCGAGCCCGAGCCACGCCGCGGTCCACGTCCCCGCCGGGGATCCCGTCGCGCAGCGGCAGCCGACCTCGCCGTCCGCCGGGACCGGTCCGGGCCCGTCGCCGTCGTCGTCGGTGGTCGCGCCGTCGGTGGCGGTGCCGTCGTCGTCGTCGTCGTCACCGGTCGCCCCGGGGCCGGTGTCGCCGGTCGCGAGCGGGACCGCCGTGTCGGTGGTGTCGGTGGTGGCGCAATCGACCGGGCAGGTGGTCGAGGTCTCGCCCGGATCGCAGGCCCCGTCGCCGCAGTACGGGTCGAGCCGGACGAGCTGGACCGCGTCGGCGACCACGTGCTGGTCGGACGGGATCGCGGATGGGGCGTCGTCGAACACCGCCACCCACTGGTCGCCGCCGGCGTCGAACGGGAACGCGCCGAGCGACAGCCAGCCGTTCGCCGCGCCCTGGTCGACCCGGAGCTCGGTGTCGACGCCGCCGGCGTGGACCACGTACCGGGCCTCGCCGTACACGCCCCAGTCCGGATCGACGAACACCTGGACGTCGTAGCTGCCGGGCTCGTCGAGCTCGAGCCGCCACCAGGCCCAGTTCACCGGCGCGTCGGACTCGGTCGCGTTGGTCCAGTGGAGCAGGCCGTCGTTGCCGTCCGCCTCGTCGCGCCAGTACGTCTGGGGGCCGAACGTCCGGAAGCAGGTGCCGGCGTCGTCGACCACCCCGCCGGTCACCGGGATCGTCGCGCACGGGGCGGCGGTGTCGCAGTGCCCCGGCCGATCCGGGCGGGTCGGGTCGATCCCGGCGAAGATCCCCCAGTGGTTCGCGATCGACCGCGAGCCGTACCCGAGGTTGTTGCCGGAGACGTCGTTCAGGTACCCGTCGTCTTCGGTCCAGAACTCGGAGCTGCCGCCGCCGTCGAGGTTGAACGCCTCGTACGCGCCGAGCTGGAACATCAGGTCGGCGAGCTCGCTGCCATACATCCCGGACGAGCTGCTGGTCCGGCCGTCGACCACTGCGAGCACGAACGTGCCGTGGTCGGCGGTGATCCCCATCGCGGTGCGCGGGTTGCGGTCGCGCATGTCGGACCGGTCGGGGAAGCAGGTCGCGTCGGTCGGGCTGGTGCAGGTGTACTGCTGGCCCTCGATCACGAGCTCCGGGAACCCGCTGACCAGCGCGACGGTGCCCGGCGGGAGCGCGGGGGCGATCGTCGTGGGCTGCCAGCCGTCGACGAGGCCGCCGAACTGGGCCGCGTTGTTCTTGACCCACTCGGTGTGGGTGAACGTGACGGCGTCGTGCTGGAACGCGATCCACCCGTAGTTGTGCCAGTACCACTCGCCGGAGTAGGCCCCGTCGAGCCCGGTTTGGTCGAGCGGCCACTGGACCCCGTCGCCGACGGCGTCGCCGTACACCCGGAGCGGTCCGGTGCGGTAGAAGTCGCCGTTGGTCGCGAGCTGGGCCCCGCGGTCTGCACCCCAGCTCCCCGCGGTCTCGAGCGTGTCGGTGGCGCGGGTCGCGTCGACGTACACCGAGTCGTGGCACAGGTCGACCTTCGCGACCCACACGTTGGCCGACGGCGACGACGTGCGGTACTCCTCGATCGTGATCCCGGGGTACGAGCTCGTGTCGGTCGACTCGAGGGTCAGGGTCAACGCCAGCGCCGTGGGGGCAGCGGTCAACAGGAGCGCGCTCATCGGTCCCTCCGAAGCGGGGGACGATTGTAGTCGTTGGGCGGGGCGGCGCCGTTGACAGAACTGTGAACGAACGGCTCGACGTGGCGAACACGGCGGGCGCTGCCGCAGACGGGGTGGGCG
>JBEBJW010000224.1:0-8241 GCA_040079715.1 Myxococcota bacterium
GCGAGGTTCATGTCCACGAATCCGTGCGGCACTACGTGCTGCGGCACGTCCCGCCCGGCCGCGACGTGCGATTCCAGCGCAGCCCACCAGCTCTCCTGCCCGGCTGCCCAGGTGGCGGCGAGGAACGTCTCCAGCTCTTCCTGCGCCAGGTACGGGGCGGTCGGCGTCCTCCACATCACCGGCGCCAGCGCGCTCCACGCGGCATCGCGGCGATGGCCCAGCTCGCCCTGTCCCGTCCATCCGAGGACGGCCACGACGCGTCGAGCGGCTCCTTCTTCGTCCAGGCTACCGAAAAGCGCCTGGGCGACCTCGGCCACGTCGTCGGCGGTGGGGCCCGTTTCCTCGAACGACACCCAATGCGTCAGTTGCGTCAGGACCCGCTCGCCTACGCGGTGGTCGGGGTGCCGGGCGAACTGGCACAGGAACCCGGTCCGCTGGTCTGCGGGGACGATGAGCCAGAACGGCCCGAGCAGGGCGACGGCGTCATCGGCCGGTACCTCGCTCGGGGTGCGCATCAGCCTCGCCAGGGCCGCCCGCGCGCCGACGATCGGCGGATCGACCGTGATCGGTTGCTGAAGCGCCTCGTCGAACACCGGGCGAGCCGCCCAAAGCAAGAGCGCGTGGGCGCCGGGAGGGATCGACTCCCACCCGTGCCTGAACAGGAGCGGTTCGAAGAGTTCGGGGCGGCGACGGATCCACTCCGTCAGTGGCGCGTCGGTCCCCCAGCCGCCGCGGCGCCGGCTCTCTGCCACCCGACCGAGCCAATCTGGCACACCCGCTTCGGCCTCCGGCAATGCGGCCATGCGCTCGACCCACGTCGCGGCCGCGGGGTCGTGCAGCGGATTGGTGGGGGCGTACGAGCGGAACACCTCCGCCCACCCGGTGTCGGCGCGAACGACCGCCGCCGTGGCGGACGGGTCGCGGACCCAGTCGAACCCGCGGGTCATCAGCGCCCAGCCCGCATAGCGGGGGTCATCCCGTCGGAACTGCTCGATCGCAGCTGCGACGCGCTCTCGGTCCAGTCGTCCGACGAGGTGAACGACCATCGACTCCACGCGGGCCCGCTCGTCCCAGTCGGGCACGTCGAGGAAGGCGAGCGCGCGGTCCAGCGCGCGGTCCAGCGCCGCCGCGAAGATCGGTGGCGGCTTCGGGTGGGCGCCGGGAGCCATCCACAGCTGCGCTGCGGCGTCCCATCCCCGGGAGCGGATCGCAGGATCGTTGCTGGCGAGAAGACGCTCGACCAAGCGGACGACGAGCAGCCGGAGGTCCGCGACCTCGGGCGAGGCCTCGTTCCACCGCCGTCGACCGAGGTGGACCGTCCATCCGAAGGAACCGACGTCCTCCACCCAAGGGCGGGTCCACGGGGCGCACGCCGCCACCGTCACCTCGGCGGTGGTCGGATCGAGCCGCTCCGCCTCCAACCACCCGAGCGCACGGCGGGGCGCGCTGTTGTCCCACGGCCGCGGGCCGAAAGAGCCTTCCAATCGCTTGACGGAGACGCCGCGCTCACCGGTCCGCAGCACGGCGACGAGCCGGTCGAGGGCCTCCGCCACGGTGTCCGGCTGGCGGAGGCACATTATCCAGAGCTCGACGGCTTGTCCCCGCAGGTACCAGGGCCCCATGTCGGCAGCCAGTGGGTCGTCGTCGAACGGGACATCGCGCCCGGCACGGTCCCTTGCGGCTGCCGCCCCGAGCAGCGCGACGCCGGCCGTGCCGTCCGTCAGGTCCGCCGCCTGGGCGAGCTGCTTCAGCGCAGCCGTCGTAGCGTGCACGCCGGGGCTCTTCAGGCGCTCTACCGCGAGTTCCATCGCGCGCAGCAGGGGGACCTCGTCGACTCCGAGCTGCGCGAACCGCAGCGCCTCCGACCAGGTAAGCTCGCTGCGGGCCTGCCAACCGAGCCCACAGCGCGCGACGACCGCTCCGGACCGGGCGGGCGAGACCTCGGTCCACTGATCGATCGCCGGGTGGAGTTCGGTGAGCGGCTCCGTGGTGGTCGGACGGAACAGCTCCTGACGGTCCAACAGCCGACCGACCTCCCGCGCGTCGCAGCCGGTGCGCTCGGCGATGATGCCCAGGCGCGGATCTGCGGGCCGCGCCAGGGGGAGCGCGAGCAGCAGCAGCGCCAATGCCTCCCGCGATCGCTGCTCGAGCGGATCGACCAGCCGCCCCACGAGGCGGTCCGGCTCCATCGCCTCGGAGCCGATCGCCAGGAAGACGTCGCCGGCCGTTCGGTGCACCTGCAGGACGGCGGCGCGGTGGCCGACCCCGAGCTGCGGCGCGACCCGCTCCACCCAGTCCCACTGCTGCTGCTCCGAGAGGTCCGACAGGCGCGGGACGTCGAGGCCACCTCGGCCCCGGTCTTGGCTGACAGTGACCACCCGCACCCGCTTGCGCAGCAGCCGGTCGACCGCTCCCCCGGAACAAGCGCCGCGGGGAACGGGGACGAACGCGACGTAGCCCGCCGGGTCGTCCGGAATGTCGGTGGCCAGCGCCTGCTGGACGGCCGCGAGCTCGGTGTCGTCCAGCGGATCGACCCACAGCGGGATCGCGGCGACGTCGCGCGCGAGCCGGTCGGCGACGCTGCGCAAGACCAGGTGTGCCCCTCCGCCGGGCTCGTCGCGGACGACGATAGGCCCCCGAACGGCGGAGTTGCTCACCACCGCAGCCCGGATCTGGTCGATGAGGGGCTCGAAAGACGCGGGGAGCGGCACCGGAGCTGGCGGGGGACGCAGCCCGTCGCTCGTCCCGAACCCGAACCGCCGGCCGACCGCCGGGTGGAGCCGCATCCGCTCCCGTACCTGGTTGCCGTCGGTGGCCACGAGCTTCTGGTGGTGCTTCTTCCGGGCCCAGGCGCGCAGCCGGTCGCGCTGAGTGGGGTCGAGCACTGCGTTGGTCACCAGCCACCACTCCCGGCCCGTCCGATAGCGGTCGAAGTCCCGGCGCAGCATTCCCTGCAGCGCCTCCACCCGGTCCTCGGCCCGCGTGTGCTTGACCGAAACCGTCCAATCGCCCTCGATGCCTTCGACGACACCGCGGAAGTGCCCGTCGTAGCCGCCGTCGGTACGTCCGTGAGCGGTCGGGTTCGGCCAGAACCCGTCGACGTTGCGCTCAGCGAACAGGAGCTGGTTCACCAGCGCTTCGAAGCGGAGCGGGTCGAGGTCGTCGAGCGTCGGCAGTTTGCGTGCTCGTGGGTGCAGGGGCACGGTCGTGGATCCGAGGTTCTCGGGGACGACACCCGGAGGCCAACGCCGTCGGTGGCGCACGGGCGAGATGCGCCTGTTGTGAACCTCTACGACGAGTCGGGCCGGTCGCGGGTCGATGCTCGGCACCCATGGCCGGTCCGCCTGGGCAGGGGAACCCACGGGACAGACCGGCGCTGAGACATCTTGTGACGCGGCCGACAGCTAGCCGCCGAAGCCCGCTTCGGGCTGTGCCAGCCGTCGGCCGGCCGGGCCGACGTGGGTTTTCCCCAGCGGGGTCGGTCCCGGTGGACGGCTTCGAACCCGCGCCCCGGACCCGGAACATCGCCGTGGTCACGTCCCGTTCGTCGTCGTTCTCCACCCCGTTCATCGGCCGCTCCCCCGGCCTCCGCCGCGTCCTCGCCCAGGCCGAGCGCATCGCCCCGACCACGCAGAGCGTGCTGGTCACCGGCGAGACCGGGACCGGCAAGGAGGTCATGGCCCGCTTCCTCCACGACCGGAGTGGCCGTACCGGACCGTTCGTCGCCGTGAACTGCGCGAGCCTCCCGAAGGACCTCGTCGAATCGGAGCTGTTCGGGCACGAGAAGGGCTCGTTCACCGGCGCGGTAGGTGAGAAGCGCGGGCTGATCCGCGAGGCGAACGGCGGCACCCTGTTCCTCGACGAGATCGGCGACATGCCTCTCGACGTCCAGGTGAAACTGCTGCGCGTGCTGCAGGAGCGGAGGGTGCGCCCGGTGGGCGGGCGCCGCGAGGAGCCGGTCGACGTCCGAGTCATCGGAGCGACGCTCCGCGACCTGAAGGCGGAGGTGGCCGCCGGGCGGTTCCGCGAGGACCTACTCTACCGGGTCGGTACCTTCGAACTCGTCCTGCCGCCCCTCCGCGAGCGTGGCGACGACGTGGTGCTGCTCGCTCGGTCCTTCGTCGCCGGCTTCGAGCGGGAGCCCGGCGTCGGCGTGAGGACGCTCGGGCGGAGCGCGATCTCGGCGTTGCGGGGGCACCCGTGGCCGGGGAACGTGCGGGAGCTCCGGCTGATGCTGCTCCGTGCAGCTCTTGTGGGCGACGGCCAAGCGATCACGGGCGCTGACGTTCGGGAGGTGCTCGCCGTGCCAGCGCCGGACGAACCTTTGGAGGGCCGCCTCACCAGGTTGCTCCAGAGCTCCGGCCCCGTCTCGATGGGCCAGGTCACCACCGCCCTTACCGTCCCGCGCACCACGGCGTGGCGCGCGCTTGCTGCGCTGGTCGCATCGAAGTCGGTGTCCGCCCAAGGTCGTGGCCGGGGACGGACCTACTGCGCCACCGCAGAGAGTGGAACCGCAACCGTCCCGGTGCCGCGCACCGACGAGGTCCTGGCGATCGCGCGAACCGAGGGGCGAGTCACGCGGCAACGCCTCGTTGTCGGCCTCGGCCTCACTCCCAGGACCGCGAGCCGGGTCCTTGCGGACGCGGTGGAGCTCGGTGCGCTCGTGACGCGAGGGAGCGGACGGGGGACGGTCTACCTCGTGCGAGAATAGGTGCCGGGGCCCGCCTCCGGGGACCCAAAGAGGCCAGCAAGATCGTTTCGACGCCCCGGACCGCCAGGTCGACGGCCGGGCCTTGCCGCGGGCTACGGGAGACCGCTGGGAGTGCAGGGCACCTGGTTCATCGCGGCTCGGACGTGCCGGGCGTGAATCGCGACGCCCTGCGGAAGAAGGTACTTCGTTTCCACGATTTCCTGGTTCTTCTCGTCCAAGACGGTGTGGATTTGCGCCGGAAGCAGGTGGATGTCGATATTGCCAATGACCATGCCGACCACGGAAAAGGCCATGTGTGAGCCACAATACATGACGGGGGCACCGCTCGCGCCGCGAAGCGCGGGGAATGACAGCTCAAGCACGATGGCGTCTGCTGCGAAGTCGCCCGAATACGCCTCCGCCGGCATCACGCGAGTGACGTTACCGAGCCTTGAGGCTGGCGAAACGGCCCATGTGCCACCCCGGCGGCGGGTTGTACTGTGCTCGTGGCACGCAACCAGCTGGTTGGTATGGATGGGCCCCTCGGGGCACAGCGAAAGCGTGCAACCTGGCTTGAAGCCGGCCACGCGTAGGAGGGCGACATCGTGCCCCTTGTCGATCGCGACCACAGTGGCAGGATGCGTCGTCATCGGCGCTATCGGGGATGGGATCGCGCCGACGGGCTCATTGACCCCAAACTGCATGACTTGTCCGATCGCAACGGTGCAATGGGCGCAGGTGACCAGGAGGTCGTCATTGACGAAGAAGGCCGTGCCTTCGTGGCTGAGCCCTCCGCCCGTTGCGCTGGAAAAGAGCGGCACGACGGCCAAGTCTGGTTGGATCACTGTTCCAAGGTCCATGACAGGATCTCGATGACGGTCGCGGTCAGCGCGACGGGTGGCGCCACTCCCGTAACTGATCAGGCTTGTCCCGCATCCGCGCGATCTTCCTGAGCTCCGGCTCCGACACCCCCGCCGCCTCGCCGTGCTCGATCGCCGCGAGGATCTCGGGGTGCAGCTCCAGCAGGTTGAGCAGCTGACTCGCGCGGCTTCCGGACATCCCGGCGTGGCGCGCGAGGTCTGCGATGGACTCGAACCGGCCGCTGTCGATCAGCGCACGCAGCTCCCGGGCGCGAGCCAGGTGGCGCTCGAGCCCCCGATTCCGCTCTAGCTTCACGGCGCGAACGGGCCCCCCGATGCCCAGGAACTGGCAGTAGCGTCCGAGCTGTTCGGCCGGGTCCAGAACCGCGAACTGCCGGAGCTCGACTTCCGTCGGGACCTTCCCGGTCCGCCCGGGGCGCCCCAGGTCCTCCGGGATCTCGGGCACCAGCTTGAGCAGGAGGAGCAGCTGGCTAACCCGAGCGCGCGTCACTCCCTCCTTCCGCGCGACGTCCACGTTCTTCCGGCCGGACTCGGCTTCGATCCAGGCCCGCATCCGCCGCGCGCGGTCGAGCGTCGCCAGCGACCGCTTCAGCGGCTCCGCCCACGGGTCGGTGCGCCGTGGCGCGATTCCGTGGCGCGATTCGATCGCGGATGGCGCGATTCCCGAAGGCTGGCCGTGGGAGCCGTTCTTCGCGTGGCGCGATTCCGGGTTGATGCCGGGCACCAACGTTCCGGTGACGCCAGCCTCGTCGCCCGGGAGGGCCCGCAGACCTGCCTGGCTCGCCCGCTTCAACGCCAGGGTTGCAGCGCGGGGCTTCCGCAGCGCTCGCGCGGAAGGCAGTTCGATCGTCACGACCCACGTGCTCAGGACCTCGGCGGTGGAGCCCGGAGTTCTCGTGTCGGTCAGGCCCGGAACGGCTCACCGTTCACGTCACCAGCAGACGCGACCGATTGACCGAAGTCAGACAGGGGGACCGGGGACCACACGGTCCACGACGGGCTCGTCTCCGGCCCGGTGGGCGATCCGAGGTAGATGTACACGTGTGAGGTGTAGCCGTACGGCTGACCGATGATCACGTCGTCGTAGCCGTCGCCGTTCACGTCGCCGGCGGACGCGACCGAGACCCCGAAGCCGTCGTACGGTGAACTTCCTTCCCACGCCGGGACCGGGTCGAGCCCGGTCGCGGACCCGAGATAGACGAGCGCGCCGCCGTCGGCGTCCAGCGGGCCGCCCACGATGACGTCGTCGAACCCGTCTCCGTTCACGTCGCCCGCGCCGGCGACCGACACGCCGAGATACCCGTAGTCGTCACCGCCGGAGATCGTCCAAGCGGCGCTCGACGCGATGCCCGTCGGGGATCCACGGTACAGCGCCACCGCCCCTTCCTTCGTGAAGGCGCCGCTGAACTCGGGTGCGGCGACCAGCACGTCATCGTACCCGTCCCCGTCGACATCACCGGCGGAGGCGACCGCCGTGCCGAACTCGGCCGAGTCCTGGTTGCTCTCGACGTGATCCTGCGCGAACGCAGGACCGCCGAACAAGCCGAGCCAACCCAACAACCACGGTACACGCGCGACCATTTCGACCTCCGAGCTGCACCCGCGTATCCGGAGGCCGCGCTCGAATTCGAACAACATCCGAACAGCGGGCGGCATCGATCGGACCGCCACCCCTCAACCGAACAGCGGGACCTGCGCGTCGTCGCGGGCCGGCGCGTCTCTCCGCGCCCCACGACCGGCCTGGCCGCGGTTCCACCGGAGGTGCTCGCCGACGAACACCTCGGTGCCGTCCGACCGGAGGCGGGTGTGGGCAGAGACCACGTGCAGTCCGACGAGCACGTTCTCGCCCCCGAACATCGACAGCTGGACCGGGATCGGCGTCATGACCCGATCGTACCCCAGGTAGGGATCCGCCGCCGCGCCCCCGTTACACCACGGACGGTCGGGTCCGCGCAACCCGGCGATCGGGTGGATGCCGCGCTCGCCGCGCCGGGCGACGTCGGTCGGCACACGCGCGGTCACGGAGGTGCGGGATGCGCTACGCGCTCGGGTTCCACGAGATCGATCCCGCCGACGTCGCGCGGGTCGGTGGCAAGGGCTCGGCGCTGGCCGCGCTGTCCCGGATCGACGGAGTCGAGGTGCCGGCGGGGTACTGCGTCACTACCGACGCGTTCGACCGGTTCCTCGCCGCCGCGCCCTCGCTCGACGCCCGCCTCGCCCGGCTGGCCGGCCTCGCGCCGGACGACCGCGACGACCGCGACGAGATCGGCGCGATCGCCGCGACGATCCGCCGTGACCTCGAGCAGACCCCGATCCCCGACGATCTGGCCGCGGCGATCACCGCGCCGTTGGCCCGGCTCGAGCCCCACGAACGGCTGGACTCCGAGGCCGCGTACGCCGTCCGCTCCAGCGCGACCGCCGAGGACGCCCCGACTGCCTCGTTCGCCGGCCAACACGACTCGTACCTGAACGTCGCGGGGCCGGCCGCGGTCCTCGACCGGGTCCGCGGGTGCTGGGCGTCGCTGTACACCGACCGCGCCGTCGCGTACCGGCTCCGGACCGGACCGGACCACCGGACCGTCCGGATGGCGGTGGTCGTGCAGCAGCTCGTGGGCCCGGACGCGGCCGGGGTCCTGTTCACCGCCCACCCGGTCTCCGGAGACCGGACGA
>JBEBJW010000225.1:0-8231 GCA_040079715.1 Myxococcota bacterium
TCCACGCCGGGTTCGTCCACCAGCACGAGACGCCGTGGGACGCGTTCGTGTCGGACCCGGTGATGCACGCGATCGGCTCGGGGCACGCGATCGGCCACCGCTCGGGGCTCGACGCCGGCGCGGGCTGGCAGTGGGACCTGCCGTCGCTGCACACGAGCGGCGCCCACGTCGGGGCGGCGGCCCTCGCGAGCTGGTTCCCGGACGCGAGCGGCCCCCACCTGTACGGGGTGATCGAGACGCTGCTGACGATCGACCTCGGCAAGCCCGCCGCGTCGCCGTCCAGCGACTGACGCCGCCCCGGGGGCCCCCGCTCAGCGCAGCGCGCCGATCAGCTCGTCGACCCGGAGCAGGGCCCAGGTGTCCTCGTCCCACTGCTCGTCGGCGCGCTCGCCGCACGCCTCCTCCGACGCGCCGCTCGCCGGTCCCTGGAGGTTCCAGACGGTGACCCGCGCCTGAGCGCCGGTCGGCGACCCGTCGACCCACACCCACCGGGCCTCGGGGACGCACGCCGCCGCCGCCGCGTCCCACGTCCCGCCCCACTGCTGGGCCACGAGCCGGTTGTCGCCGTCCCAGTCGGTCCGGAGCGACGGGTCGCGGACGCAGGACTCGGTGCAGTCCCAGAACTGGAGCCCGTCGTCCCACTCGAGCTCGAACGACGTGGTGTCGAGCGCGGCGGTGGTCCGGGTGGTCGGCCACCGCCGCCCGTAGAAGTCGACCATCACCCGCTCGGCCGGGGCGTCGAGCGCGCTGTCGGCCGGGTCCCCGACCCACGACGCGTCGAAGGTCACGTCGTACTGGCCGGTGGAGACGCCCTCCTCGAACGTCGCTCCGTCGGTCCAGGCCCGGCCGCACGCCGTCGCTGCTGCAGTCGCCACGATCGCCAGGTTGGTCGCGTTCACGTTCACCCCCCTCTCGGGTCGAATGTCGCCACCGCACCGGATGGATCACCGCGTCGCTACATCCGGGTTGCGGGTGCAACCGGTCACGATTATCCTGTGGCGTGATGTCGTGGATCCTACGCCGCCGCTCCACCCGGGTCCTCGCGATCCTGTGGCTGGCCGTGTGGGTGGTGTCCACCGGCGCGAGCGAGCTGCACGAGATCGTGGTCCGCCACACGATCTGTCCGGAGCACGGTGAGCTGATCGAGCTGCCGAACCCCGGCCCGCGCGCCTCCGCAGGCAGCGACGCCGATCACGGGCCGGTCGCGGTCGCCGGCACCGGCAGCCACCGCGACGACGGGTGCCTCGGGCTCCCGCCGATCCCGGACCGTCCGGCCGGCGCCCACCGGGTGCCGCTGGTCACCCGGGCGTGCCTGGTCACGTCCGACCCCACCGCAGACCCGGCGGCCCCGCGAGGCCCTCCGCTCGCGTACGCCCCGAAGACCTCGCCTCCGACCACGTCCGGCTGACGCAGTCCGGCGCCGCGCGATCGCCCTCCCACCGGAGGTGCGGTCCGGGCGTCGATCCGGCGGCGGGCGGGTGCTCGCCGTCCGCGCTCACCCATCGTCGTCGAGGTCGAATTGGTTCTCGAACTGTGGATCGGGGTCGCGGCGTCTGCCGCCGATCCCGCGCCGGCGCACCCGCCGGTCGAGCCCCAGGTGGCTCCGTCGCCCGAACCCGTACCCGAGACCGCCGAGCATCGGCTCGCGCGGATCGAAGCCGAGCTGGCAGCGCTGAAGGCGCAGCTCGCCCAGGCCGAGCAGGACGCGATCCTGCGCGAGGCCGAGGCGCTCGCCGCCGGGGCGCCGCCGCCCCCACAGCCCGCTCCGTCGTCACCGTCCGCGTTCAACCCTGCGATCACCGCGTTCGGTGACGTGCTCACCACCGTCGGGATCCGCGACGGGGAGGTCGTCCCGGGGTCCGGCCCGTGGATCCGGAGCCTCGAGCTCGATCTGCGCGCGGACGTCGACCCGTTCGCCAAGGCGGTCGCGGTGTTCGCGGTCGAGCAGGAGCCGCCGGACCTCGCACCCGCCCCGACGGCCACGATCTCGGCCGCCACGATCTCGGGCGCCACCGGACCTGCGGACGACGCGCCGGAGTTCTCCGCCGCGCCCGAGGAGCTGTACGTCGACTTCGTGGCGTTCCCCGCGGGGTTGTCCCTGCGGGTCGGCGGGTTCCGCCAGCCGTTCGGGGTGACGAACCGCGCGCATCCGCACGACTACCCGTGGCCCGACACCCCGCTGCCGCTGGTCGCGCTCCTCGGAGAGGAGGGGCTGAACGACGTGGGCGGCCTCGTGTCGTGGCACGTCCCGAACCCGTGGGGGAAGGGGATCACGCTCGAGGCGGGCGCGAACGCCGGATCCCGGTTCGATCCGGACGGCGAGACCGCGCTGCCCGCGTGGATCGGGCGGGCCGAGTACTTCGACCACGTCGGGAACGTCGACGTGGGGATCGGCGGCTCGGCGACCGGGATCGACGGCGACCCGGTGGTCGGCGGCGACCTGATGATCCGGTGGCGGGCGAACTCCTGGCGGTCGGTGGTGCTGCTGGGCGAGGTCCTGTCCGACACCACCTCCACCGGCGGCTACGCGTCGCTCCAGGTCCAGCCGACCCGCCCGCTGTACCTCGGCGCGCGGTTCGATCTCCTCGACGACCAGTGGCAGGCCGGCGGGTACGCCTCCTGGTACACCTCCGAGTTCCTCCGGGTCCGGGCGGGCGTGATGACCGACGCCGACGCCCTGCTGACCACGAACCTCCAGCTCACGTTCGTCTGGGGCTCGCACCCCGTCGAGCCGTATTGGGTGAATCGATGATCGCGTTGTTCGCATTCGTGCTGTCGGTGCCGGCGTTCGCGCTGGACGTCGTGTGCACCCTGCCGTACCTCGGCTCGATCACGAAGGAGCTCGCGCCGTCGGCCGAGATCACCGTGCTCGCCCGCGGCTCGGAGGACCCGCACTTCCTGTCGCCGACCCCGGCGCTGATGGCGAAGGTCCAGCAGGCGGACCTGTACGTCGAGAACGGGCTGTCGCTCGAGCTGTGGTCCGGCAAGCTGCTCGACAGCGCGGGCAACCCGAAGGTCCGCCCCGGGCAGACCGGCCACGTGGTCGCGACCGTGAACGTGCCGCGGCTCGAGGTCCCGACCGAGATCACGCGGGCGAAGGGCGATCTCCACCCGGAGGGCAACCCGCACGTGTGGCTCGACCCGCTCAACGCCCCGATCATCGCCGACAACATCGCGGCGGGCCTCGGGCGGGTCGATCCGGCGAACGCCGCGACCTACACCGCGAACGCGAAGGCGTTCCGCCAGGAGGTGTACGAGCGGACGTTCGGGGCCGATCTGGTCGGGTTCATGGGCGGCGAGCTGCTCGAGCGGCTGGCGCGCGCCCACACCCTCGCCGGGTTCCTGCAGCAGAAGGGGCTCACCGGCCGGCTCGGCGGGTGGCTCGCGACCGGGGCCGCGCTGAGCGGGCGTCCGATCGTGTTCTACCACCAGAACATGAGCTACTTCGTCGACCGGTTCGGGGTCGACGTGGTCGGGCACATCGAGGATCGGCCGGGGATCGCGCCGTCCGCTGCGCACCGGGCCGAGCTCGCCGCCGCGATGAAGGCGAAGGGCGTGAAGGTGATCGGGGTGACCTCGTACTACGACGACCACCTCGCGGTCGTGCTCGGCCAGGAGGCCGGGGCGAAGGTGGTCAAGATCCCGGGCGACGTGGGCGGTGACGCAGCCAGCACCGACTACCTCGCGTTCGTCGACGACCTCGTGAAGCTGCTCGGGAGCTGAGATGGACGTCTCCTGGATGATCGCGCCGGCCGCGGCGTGTCTGATCGTCGCGGTCGCGCTCGGGTGGTTCGGGCTGCACGTGCTGCAGCGCGGGGTGATCTTCGTCGACCTCGCGCTGGCGCAGGTCGCCGCCCTCGGCACCACCTACGCGGTGTTCCTCGGGCACGAGCCGGACGAGCCGATCGCGTACGTGCTCGGGCTCGTGTTCACCGTGTTCGGCGCGATCGCGTTCTCGCTCGCCCGCCGGTTCGAGTCGCGGGTGCCGCAGGAGGCGATCATCGGGATCGCGTACGCGGTCAGCGCGGGCGCGGGCAGCATGATGCTCGACTTCGCGTCGGACCCGCACGGGGCCGAGAAGCTGCAGCACCTGATGGTCGGCAACGTGGTGTGGGTCACCTGGCCCGAGATCGGCGCGCTGGCCGGGGTCTGCGCGGTCGTGCTCGGGCTGCACGCCGCGGTGTCGAGGACCCTGCTCCGGATCAGCTTCGATCCGCACGGAGCCGAGTCGGACGGCCTGCGCGTCGCCGTGTGGGACATGGCGTTCTACCTGACGTTCGGGCTGGTCATCACCACGGTGGTGCACGTGGCGGGCGTGTTGCTGATCTTCAGCTACCTGATCGTCCCGGCGGTGATCGCCCGGCTGTTCGTCGATGGCGTGGTCCAGCGGCTGCTGGTCGCGTGGGCGGTCGCGATCCCGGTGTCGCTGCTCGGGGTCGGGGTGAGCTACGAGCACGCTGCCGGGCCGATCATCGTGGTGATGCTCGCCGGGTGCCTGCTCGCGGCCCTGATCGGGTGGGGGATCCGGAACGCGGCGTCGCCGGCGCGCGCTGCCGTCGGGGTGGCCGGAGCGGGGTTGGTGGTCGCGGGCGTGCTCGCGGCGATCTCGCTGTTCGAGGGCGGCGAACACCACCACGACCACGTCGAAGACCCGGCGGAGCACGCGGCGCACGCGGCGGACGCCCATCCCGGGCACGACAGCCAGGTCGACGCGCCCCCGGCCGATCCGGGCGCCCGCGACGGGTGGTACCGGGCCCACGCCGGCGACCTCGACCTGCTCGCGGCTGCGGCGTCGGCCGAGGCCGATCCGTCGCTGGTGTTGCTGTCCGGGGCGATCCTCGCCCGGTCCGGGCGGACCGAGGGGCTGGTCGCGCTGGCGCGGGTCGCGGCGTCGGAGGTGCCGTTCCTGCGGCTCGAGGCGGACGGGATGCTCCGCGCCGCGGCGGGGGACGCTGCACCCACCTGGGAGCCGCTGGCCGGTCCGGAGCCGGGCGGGTGGGCGGCGTGGGCGGCCGCTCCCACCGCGGGGTGGGCCGACCGGGCGCGCGCGATCGCGGTGCCGTGATCGCCGGCCTGCCGACTCGAGCCCGAGCGGGGTAGGATGCGCGGGCTCCGGGAGGCCATCGTGAACCGCTCGTGTCCGTGGATCGTGCTCGCGTCGCTGCTCACCGCGTGCGACGAGGGCGGGACGTTCAGCGTCGACGCCGACGCGACCAGCGACGCGGACGCCGACGCGGACGCCGACGCGGACAGCGACGCGGACGCGGACGCGGACAGCGACACCGACGCGGACAGCGACACCGACACGGACGCGGACAGCGACGCCGACGCCGACACCGGCCCGACCACCACCACCACCGTGTGCCCGCCGGTCACCCCGAACACCCGGACCGCGATCGTCACCGACATCGACGAGACGCTGACCACGTCGAACAACGAGTGGCTGACGCAGATCGTCCTGCCGAGCCACGATCCGGCGATGCGGCCGGACGCGGACCTGCTGATGCAGGGGTTCGTCGACCTCGGGTACCGCGTGTTCTACGTCACCTCGCGCGGGGAGGGGCTGAACCTGCTCGACGGCACCTCCGCCCGCGACGCGACCGAGGCGTGGCTCGCGCTGCACGGGTTCCCGTTCACCTCCGACGGGGTGTTCCTCGCGAACGGGATCGGCGCGCTCGGCGGCGAGGCGGCCGACTACAAGACCGACGTGCTGCTCGAGCTGCAGGCCGAGGGGTTCGAGCTCGTGTACGCGTACGGCAACGCCGACACCGACATCGAGGCGTACCAGAACGCCGGGATCCCCGACGCCGACATCTTCCTGGTGGGCGAGCTCGCCGGTCAGCTCGGGGTGACGGGGATCTCCGACGACGACGCCTACACGGCCCACCTGCCGTTCCTCGCGACGGTGCCCTGCGGCCAGTGACCTCGAGCGCTCCGGTCATCGCGTTGTGCCTGCGCGAGCCGGCGGCGATCGAGCCCGCGGCCCGGGTCGTGGTCGCGGCGTCGTCCGGGCTGCCGGTGGCGACCGGGACCACGCTCGAGGAGGTCCTCGGCGCGGTGTCTCCGCCCGAGCTCCGGCTGCTGATCGTCGACGCGCGGGCCGCGAAGCCCGGGTCGCTCGACGTGGTGACCTCGGTTTGTCCCCGGGTCACGATCGGGATCGTCCACGATCAGGTGGACGAGGGGCTGCTCGGGTCGGCGCTCCGGCTGAAGTCGGTCGCCGGAGTGATCCACGGGGTGGAGGGCCGGATGCGGCACTGGGAGCTCGGGTTCCTGGTGCGGCGCCTGCTCGCCGCCGAGGCGCCCCCGCTGACCCGCGATCTGCTGTGCTGGGGCGCGTCGACCCGGGCGTTCACCCCGAAGTCGGCCCGCGAGCGCGCGCTGGTGCCCCGGGCGGTCGACGTGGCGGCCGGGTGGTACGGCGTGTCGGCGGGGCTCGCGTCCCAGGCGGCGGAGGCGGCCGAGCAGCTGTTCGCGGTCCCGAAGATCGCGCGGTCCAAGGCCACGCTCGAGCTGGTGGTGGATCCGCGGTACGTCGCGCTCGAGCTGATCGAGCCGACCGGCGCGCTGACCCGGTCCGACGTGTACGGCGCGGTGGTCCACGGCTCGGTGCTCGACGGGGCGATGGTCCCCGAGCGCAACGCGGTGTGGAACCTGTTCCGATCGGCGACGATCCTCCGGTTCGAGGTCGAGCCGGGCCGGCGGTCGATCGTGTCGTGGATCCTGGACCGGGGCCCGAGGGCGGCGAAGCGGTCGCTGTTCTACCTCGAGACCGGCGGCTCGGACGGGTCCGACGCGGGTCACCGCCCGTGACGCCGGCGTCCGGAGCGCTCGTCCGGCTGCTCGTCGCGAACGTGGAGCTGGGCGAGCACGAGCGCGCGGCGGCCGCTGGTGCTGCCCTCGCCGAGCACAGGCCCGATCTCGTCGTCCTGCTCGAGTGGGACGGCGCCAACGTCGACCTCGCGCCGCTCCTCGACGGAGGTCTCGCGGTCGTGCTGTCCGATCCCAGGCCGGGTCCGTACGGTCTGGCGGTGCTCGCGCGCCCGGACAGCGCCGCAGCGGCGGTCCTGCCGACCCCGATCGACGGGCCGTGCCCGATGCCGTGGGCGACCGTCCGCTGGTCGCCCGCACCCGGACGGGAGCTCGGGATCCTCGTCGCGCACGTGCCGCCGCCGATCCCCGCCTGCGGCCACACCACCCGGCCGTCGCTCCGCGCGCTCGGGGCCATCGTCCACGACGGGACGCTCGCCTCCCGGCTCGGCGACCACCCGATCGTCGTCGGAGACCTCAACACCCCCGCGCGCAGCCCTCGGTTCCGGCGCCTCCTGGCGGACACGGGGTCGTCGGACGCGGCGTTCGCGGGGAACACCGAGTACACCTTCCCCTCCGAGCTCCCGCTGCTGCGCCTCGATCACGTCCTCGTCCCGGAGGGCCTCGCCGTGCACGACGCGGTCACGCTGCCCGTCCCGGGCTCGGATCACAAGGCCGTGATGGTCACGCTGTCAGCGCCGCTCGGCCCCTGAAGACCGCGGTGCTGAACCGCGCCGATCGACGGAGTGACACGTTCTACCGACGTGGCATGCGCGCCGACCGGAGCTGTGCGATCATACGCCATGGACGTGGAGGCAGTCGCCGAGGGGATGGAGGACCAGCGGTTCGCCGCGGTCGCCCGCGGGATCGCGTCGGTGGCGGTGGGGTTCGCCGCGATCGAGGCCGTCGCGTCGGTCGGGCTCGGGGCGCCCGCGTTGACCTGGGCCGGCGCCGTCACTGCGATCGCGGCCGCCGGCTCGCTCGTGGCGGCGCGGGTCGGCGAGCACGGGCGGCGGAAGGAGGCGACCGCCGGCCTCGCGGGGGTGCTGTTCGCGGCCGATCTGCTGTGCGCGGCGCTCCTCCCGGGCCTCGGCGCGATGACCACCCTGCCGCTGGTGATCGGCCTATTGTGCGTGCCGGACCTCGGTCCGCGCGGCGGTCGGTGGGCCCTCGGGGTCGCGTTCGGGGTGAGCGCGCTGGTCGTGGCGATCGACCACGGATTGTCGCCGCCGATCGGAGTCCCGCCGGCGGTCCACGCCGGGATCGGCGCCACCGCCCAGCTCGCGGCGGTGGGCCTCGCGGCGTCGATCATCGCCCTCCGGAGTCGCCGGCTCGAGGAGGCGGTCGTCCGGTCGCGGATCGGCGAGCAGCGGCTGGCGACCACCGTCGACAGCATCACCGACGCGGTCGTGTCGACCGAC
>JBEBJW010000226.1:0-8187 GCA_040079715.1 Myxococcota bacterium
AGCTCGCCACCGCCGCGGCCGAGACCGCGAACGGCCACTGGGCGTCGGGCTCGGCCCGCCTCGCTGGCGCGTTCGTGGCGATGGTCCAGCTCGGCGCGGGGCTCGCCGCCGGGCTCGCCGCGGTCGGCCCGGTGACGGCGTGGCGCGCGCCGACCACGGCCCCGGACTGGCTGCCGATCCTGGCCCACCTCGCCCTGCCGCCCGCGCTCGCGGTGCTGGCCCGGGCCCGCCCGGTCGACGTGCCGGGCGCGGTGGGGGTCGGGCTCGCGGTGTCGGCGGTGACGATCGCGATCGACGGGCCCCGCGGCGCGTTCGTCGGGGCGGCGGTCGCGGTCGCGGCGGGGAACCTGCTGTCGCGCTGGACCCGGGTCCCGGCGGCGGTGTTCACCACCCCGGCGCTGTACCTGGTGGTCCCGGGCTCGCTCGGGGTCCACGGCTGGTCGGGGTACCTCGTCGGGTCGGACGCCCGCCCGCTCGACCTCGCGTGGCGGACCGCCCTCGCGGTGGTCGCCGGGATGCTGCTCGCCCACGCCGCGGCGCCCGCTCGCCCCGGGCCCGCTCGGCTGGACACCCAGCGCGGGCGCGGGTAACTCGATACGGGAGGGTGGCGCGTGAACCCACGGAACCTGGTGTTCCTGTCGACGTTGGCGGTCGGATTGCTGGCCGACCAGGCCACCAAGGCGTGGGTCGTGGCGAACCTCGAGGTGCTGGTCGACGAGATCCAGATCGTCCCCGGGTGGTTCTCGATCGTCCACGCGCAGAACACCGGCGCCGCGTTCAGCACGATGGAGGGCCAGCTCGGGCTGTTCTACGTGTTCACCGCGATCGCGCTGGTGGTCGTGCTCGAGCTCGTCCGGTGGCAGCTGAAGACCGCGCGGTTCGTGCCGTTCGTCCTCGGGTTGATCCTCGCCGGCGCCCTCGGCAACGGGCTCGACCGGGTCCGGATGGGGTACGTCACCGACTTCGCCAAGGCGTACGCCGGGCACGAGCCGCTCCGGTCGTGGTTCATCGAGCGGGCGGGCACCAACGTGTGGCCGATCTTCAACGTCGCGGACTCGCTGCTGCTGATCGGGGTCGCGTTGTTCGTCGGCTACTGGCTGCTGCTGCGCGACTCCGAGGCCCTGGCGGACGAGGACGAGTCCGCGCCGGAAGCGGCGTAGCCGACCGGTGATCCGTCGGAGATCGCGCGTCCACGGTCTCGCGGCGGTTTCACTGGCCACGTGGATCGGGTAAAATGGCGCGGTGCCCGAATTCCACATCCAGCGGTGCCTCGGCCGAGGTGGGTTCGGCGAGGTCTACAAGGGCGTGATGTCCCGCGGGGGCGGCGTCGAGGTCGACGTCGCGATCAAGGTCCTCCGACCGGACCTCGAGCCCGCGAGCCAGGGGGTCCAGCGCCTGCGGGACGAGGGGCGGCTGCTCGGGCGGCTGACCCACCCGACGATCCTCCGGGTGTACGACCTCGTGGTGTTCGACGGGCGGGCGGCGCTGATCAGCGAGTACGTCGCCGGGGCCGACCTCGCCCGGCTGCTGCGGGAGGAGCGGATCCCGCCCCGGGCGGTGTTCGAGGCGATCGCCCAGGTCGCGGCGGCGCTCGACGCGGCGTGGAGCTGGCCGAGCGTGACCGACGGCAAGCCGCTCCACCTCGTCCACCGGGACATCAAGCCGGACAACATCCGGATCGACCCGCACGGCGTGGTCAAGCTGCTCGACTTCGGGATCGCCCAGGCCCAGACCGTCCACCGCGAGGCCCAGACCTCGGTCAACACGATCATGGGCAGCACGCAGTACCTCGCGCCGGAGCGGCTGGTCCAGCAGGAGGTCGGGCCCGAGTCCGACGTGTTCGCGCTCGGGTGCTCGCTGTTCGAGGCGCTGGCCGGCGAGGCGCTGTTCGCGCGCCGGTCGATGCGCCAGATGTACGTGCTGATGGTCGAGGAGCGGCGGTTCGAGCAGTTCCTCGCCGAGCGGTGCGCGATCCACGCCCCACGCCTGGGCACCGATCGCGCGCTGGCGCTGATCCGCGCGATGACGAGCTGGCGGAAGCAGAACCGCCCGACCGCGGCCGAGGTCGCCGCCCGGTGCGACACGATCTCCGACGGCACCGACGGCCCGACGCTCACCCAGTGGTGCCGGACCCGGACCTGGCCGCCTCCGCCGACGATCGCCGGGCCGCTCGACGGGGTGCGGTTCACCGTGTCCCAGAACGTCGAGGAGGCGGCGGCGACCGGCCCCGCGAGCCGGGACCTGGCGAACCGGGACGAGCTGTTCGACCTGTCCGGCGGCGGGCGACGCGCCGATCCGGTGTCGCGGCCGCTGCCCGAGTCGGAGGACCACAACCGGGCGCCGGTCCTCGGGGCGGCCCTGGCCGTCGCGCCGTGGATCGAGGTCCCCGCGGTCCGGATCGCGGCGCTCGGCCTCGGGTTCGCCGGGGTGTCCGCGGCGGAGGTCGTGGCGATGGGGTCGACCCGGGTCGAGCCGGCGCTGCGGATCCCGGTCCTGCTGCGCCAGGAGCCGCTGCCGCCCCCGAACCGACCGCCGAACGGGCCGGCCCGGGTGGATCGGCTGGCGGAGCTGGCGCTTCGGCCTCCGGATCACGTCGTCGAGCCCGGTGCCGTGGCGGAGGCGGCAGCGCTGGCCGACCAGCGCGTGGCCGACCAGCGCGTGGCCGACCAGCGCGTGGCCGACCAGCGCGTGGCCGACCAGCTCGTGGCCGACCGGCTCGTGGCGGGCGGCCTGGTCGTCGATGGGCTCGCCGACGCGCCCACCCTGGTCCCGGATCCGATCCACACCCCGACCGACACCCCGGAGCCCGCCGGGGCGCGGGTGGACGGGCCGGGGGCGCCGGTTCCGTCCGGACCGGTGACCGAGCGGCTCGAGTCCGCGGTGGTCCCGGATCCTGCGCGGACCCAGCCGGATCCGGTGGAGCTCGGGCTCGCCCCGGACCGCCCGCTGGAGGACCAGCCGACGGTGCGGATGCGGCGCCCGCCGGAGCTCGACCTGCTCGACGAGGAGGAGTTCGGCGAGGAGCTCCCGACCGAGGTCTCGCCGTCGCCGCTGCTGTCGCTCCCGCCGAAGGCGGATCCGGAGGCCACGGTCGCGTCGTCCCGCGCAGCGCTGCCGTCGCTGCCGCCGGGGTTCACGGGCTCGCCGACGCCGCCGCGCAAGCGGAAGAAGCGGCCGCCGACCCGCTCGCCGCTGGTCGCGTGGGGCGCGTCGACCGCCGCCGGCCTGGTGGTGGGGGTGGCGATCCTGCTCGGGGTGCTGTTCGTGGCGTGGATGTCGAACGGCTAGTCGCCGAGGAGGATGCTCACGTCCGCCGGCATCGGGACCTCGGCGTCGACCAGCGTCGGCACCGGCCAGCCCGTCTCCGGCTTCGCCCACAGCGTGCCCTGGACCCGCACCCGGGTGCCGACCATCCACGCCCACCCGGCCGGCGGCTCGCCCTCCGACACGTACACCGCCGTGTCGTCCGCGAGCACGATCGCCGTGCCGTCCGCCGACGCGCCGTCCGGACGCCGACGCGCCAGCGTCCCGATCACCGTGACCGGTCGGCCCGCCGCGCCCGCGACGTCCGCCCCGGTCTCGATCGTGGCCGCCGCCGCCTCGATCACCACCGGCGGCGCGACCGGGGTCTGCTTCGGACACCCGGCGCCGATCGCCACCACCACCACCGACGTGAACCACCGCACGGGGGCGTTCTACCACGTCCGACGGAACAGCGCGTACCGCCGGATCACGTCGCCGCGGAGCCAGGTCGTGTCCTCGAGGCCGGTCCCGTCGACCCGGACCAGCACGTGGACCCCCGCGACGTACCCGGCCCGCCGGGCCGCCTGGTGGGCCGCCGCGACCATCCAGGTCGCCACCCCGGACGACCGGTGCTCGGGCGCGACCCCGAGCGACAGGATCTGGAACCACTTCCGGTCCGGCTGGGCCGGGTCCGGCGCGCCGAGGACGTACGCCGCGGGCCGCCCGGACGGGTCGTACGCGATCAGCGCCAACCGGGGGTCGAGCTGCGACACGATCGGCCGGTACCAGTCGGCGATCACGTCCGCCGGGACCGCGAGGTACCCGGGCACGTCCGCGTACGCCCGCGTCGCGAGGTCGTGGATCGTCCGGATCACGCCGTCGTACGCCTCGACCGAGATCGAGCTCGACGGCCCGGTCTCGATCGACGCGAGCTTCCACCCGCGCGAGCCGAGCGCCGCCGCCCGATCGACCCCGGCCTTGATCTGGACGTCGTGGCCGCTGACGATCGACACGTACCGCGCGACCGGCGCGTACCCGGCCGCGATCCACCGATCGCCGCGCTCGGTCGGCTCCTGGGCGAGCGGAGGCTGGTCGTATGGGCCGAGCGTCGCCCGGTACGGGAACCACGGGGCGAGCAGCGCCGGCCCCTCGGCCGCGACGCAGCCCTGGGACGCGAGCCACGCCTCCGCCGCGCGGAGCACCTCGACCCCGCCGACCCAGTCGCCGATCGTGCCGACGGTCGGCCGGTCCGGATGAATCCCCGCCAGCGCCCGGCCATCTCCGACGGAGCCCCCAGGCAGGACGATCGGGGCGACCCGACCCGCCCGCGCCAGGACCTCGAACCGCCGGAGGTCACCGCCCGCCTCGACCCACGCTGTCAGTGTTTCGGTCACGTGTTCTCCATAGGCCCGCCGCGCGGCTTCGGCAACGCGCGCGGGTGCCAGGCCGGATACAGGCGAATGGGTCCACCCGGAGGGTCGTCCACCGGCGGGAGGTGCGGCGTGGGTCGGCTCGGGTGGCGCGGGTGGCTCGCAGCGCTGTGGTGCATCGGGTGGCTCCTCGGCGCAGGATCGGCTGCGCTCGCCGCCGACGGCGCGTCGGACGGCTCGACCCAGACCGCGTTCTCGAAGCGCCGGACGGGGTCGGACGTGGAGTTCGACGTCGGGTGGACCGACGCCGTCGCCACCCCGCGGGCGATCGCGTTCGCGCTGCCCACCGCCGCCGTCGCCGACGACAAGGACGAGCCGGCGATCCTCCCCCGCCGCGAGATGCTCGGGTACGCGGTCGAGCAGATCGAGGCCTACGGGCGCAGCGTCGGGCGCAGCCGGCGGGTCCACCTGACCGCGACGATCGTCCGCGGCGGGATCGAGCTCGAGGCCCGCGGGACCGCCTCCCGGGCCCGGATCCGCGCGACGATCGCCGAGGCCGAGGCCGTCCGCGACGCGGCGATCGAGACCTGGCTCGACGAGCACGCGTTCGTCCGCCTCGACGACGGCCAGCTGTCGTTCGACCACGCGCGCCTCGCGGCCGAGTACGCCGACACGGTGACCCCGATCGCCCGGGCGCTCCGGGCCGAGGCCCTCGACGATCGGGCGTTCGTCGAGCTGGCGCTGTCGTTCGTCCAGGCGATCCCGTACGAGGCGACCACCCGGCTCGGCGGCGACCCGGGGTACCGCCGGCCGCTGGCGGTGCTGGCGCGGAACCGCGGCGACTGCGACAGCAAGACGGTGCTGTTCCTGGCGCTCGTCCGGGCCGAGCTGCCGGCGGCGCCGCTGGCGGTGGTGTACGTGCCGGGCCACGCGCTCGCCGGGGTCGGGCTCGACCGCGCGGCGGGAGACGAGCGGTTCCGCGAGGACGGCGTCCGGTACCTGTACGCCGAGCCGGTCGGGCCGCTGCTGTTGCCGCTCGGGGGCGAGGTCCCGCGCGACCACCGGGCCCGCCGCGGCGAGGTCCACCCCGTCGCTGCGGCGCCTGCGCCCGTAGGCTAGTTCGGCGTGCCGGTGATCTCGAAGTCGAGCACCGCCGTCTCGCTGCCGACGTTCGCGGTGATGTTGCAGGCGGTGGTGAACTCGGTGTCGATCGTGCCCACGCAGTCGAAGTACCCGGTGACCTCGACCTGGTTGTTCGCGTAGATCGGCGAGGCCACCACGAACGCCTGCTTGCTCGACGCGTCCTCCGGCTGCCACTTGATCGCCGACAGGCCCGGCCCGACGAGGTCGCACGACACGTCGAAGTCGCCGTCGTCCTCGAGCGACCGGTTCAGGACCGAGAACGTGCCGATCGTCTTGGACGGGCAGTCCTCCGACGTGAACGTGAAGTCGCAGCACGACGTCTCGTCGAACAGGATCTCGATCGTCGCGGGCTCGGTCGGGGTGGTGTCGTCGTCGTCGTCGCCCGTGTTCTGGCAGTGGATGCCGCCGCAGTCCTGGGTGTCGTCGCAGTCGACGAGGCTGTCACCGTCGTTGTCCTCGCCGTCGTCGCACACCTCGAGCTCCGGCCGCGGGCTCGTGTCGTCGCCGCCGCCGCCGCACGCACCGAGCCCGATCGCCCCTGCCAACCCCGCGAACCACCGCATGTACCCTCCGCGTCGGACCCGGTCCGGCCGCCATCCTACTTCCAGAACATCAGCGCCCGCAGCACGTCGATCCACGCCGCGGCGCGCAGCCGCACCCGGTCGTCGTCGATCGCCTCGGCCCCCGGGTAGTGGCTCGCGCGGTACGCGTCGTGGTGGACCCGGAACCGCACGTCCAGCACGAACGCGCCCGGCATCGGCGCCACCCGGATCCGCGGGACCCGCCGCACCGCCTCCGCCATCCCGTCGCGGATGTCGCCCTCGACCTCCATCGGGTGGCGCGCGACGGTCGAGTGGCCCACCCCGCGCCCGCTCGGGACCACCACCGCGTCCGGGTACGCCGCCTCGGCCTCCGCGCACAGGTTCGCGTCGCCGGACACGAACACCGTCGGCACCCCGTGCGACCGCGCGGTCAGCGCCGACATCCGGAGCTCGGACAGCCGCTCCCCGTCGAGCTCGATCCGGGCGTACTTGCCGGTGAGCGTGTGCGACAGCGGGTGCCCGCCGCTCCCGCTCGGGGAGTGGTACCCGACGAACGCCACCGCCCCGTACGAGCCGTCGATCTCCTGGACCATCGCGTACGGATGCCCGCTCCAGCCCCGGATCAGCTGCGTCGGCTGCGGGAGGCGGTCCGGCACGAGGTTCCGGGCGGTGCCGTGGGCGTCCTTGACCGTGATCCCGGTGGCGCCGCCGGCCAGCGCCCCGTCACACGCCGCCCCGACCTCGCGGTTCATCCGGTCCACGAACCACGCGTAGTCGCGGTGCGCCTTGTCGGCCTCGTCCCAGTGCGCGATCCCGGTCGTGCCCTCGATGTCGGCGCTGACGTACACCCGCACGCAGACCCCCGCGCGAGCGTATCCCGCGCCGGTCGCCCCGACAGCGACGCACGGACCCGCGCGCCAGGGCGGTCCGGCCCGTTCGGGATCCGCAGGTCGGCCGTACCGCGAGGAGCGCCGGGTGGCGTCCCGTCCCCCGTCGGCCCCCCAGCGGGTCCCTGCGGTCAGAAAATGACCATCACGCGTCTGATGGACCCATCCGGGCGCCGGGATCGGTCCATCACGCGTCTGATCCACCCATCCGGGCGCCGGGATCGGTCCATCACGCGTCTGATCCACCCATCCGGGCGCCGGGATCGGTCCATCACGCGTCTGATCCACCCATCCGGGCGCCGGGATCGGTCCATCACGCGTCTGATCCACCCATCCGGGCCGTCGTCGAGCCGTCGTGTCCGATCGGCCCGTCCCGTGCGTCGAACCACCGGGAGGCCCGATGTCCACTTCGTCCCGCGAGGACCGCGCCGCCAACGGCGATCTGCGCGCCTACACCATGCTCGAGTGGATCCGGATCTACCTGACGATGCTGCCTGCCCTCGCCATCGCCGGCGCGATGATCGCGTTGGTGTCGAGCCTCGCATCGGTCGCCACCATGATGTTGCTGGTCGCCGCCGCCGTCGTCCCCGGGGCCGCGCTCCGCGCGCCGGCAGCCGAACCGACCTCGGCGTCGCCCAAGGAGGACCCGACCGCGACGAAGACCCGCTCGTGCGACCTGTGGTGCACGAAGGACGCCACCGCGGCCGACGACCACGGGTTCTTCGACGGCTCGACCTGCACGTGTGTGCGGGACGGGAAGGTGACGACGACCATCGGGCCGATGTAGTCGTGGAACGGCGCGTCTTCGGGACCACGGTCGCTCAGCGGCCGTCCGATCATCGTCTCGATGTCGCGACGAAGATCGCCTACGTCCGGAGCGAGCGCCGCGTCGGTCGCGCGGCAGCACGAGGCGGCCCCCGTCGGCTGGGGAGGTTCGGTCGTCGATGCCGCCGGAGCGCCCGGCTCCCGCCTCCACCGAGGGTCGCCCCGGCACTCCTCCTT
>JBEBJW010000227.1:0-8175 GCA_040079715.1 Myxococcota bacterium
GGCCTCGGGGTGGGATCGAGGTCCGCCTGTACCGGCAGGACCGGCTGTCCGAGCGGCTGTTGACCAGCGCGATGACCTCACAGGACGGGTTGTTCGCGGTCGAGGCGGGCGCTGGCTCGGGTTCGGTGCGGCTCGAGTTCGGCCCGGTCGGCGCCCCTCACCCGGTGCTCTCGGGGAGGCTCGCGTGGTCGGCCGACGATCCGCCACGATCCTTCGCCTACACGGTCGATGTCCCGCCGGCTGCTCCGCCCGCCACCAGCACCGTGACGGTGTCCGGCACCCTACGGCTGGCTGACGGAACGCCGCTCCCGGGCTCGACCCCGGGAACCGACCGGTACCCGGTGCGCCTGCGGGTGCGAGGCAGAACGCTCGGCGCGCCGGAGACGGTGCTGGCGACCGTCATCCCGTCGCCCGACGCGACCTGGAGCACCTCCCTCGCCGTGCCGGCGTCCGCCCGACTCTCGTTCCGGGTCGTGGCCGAGGCCGAGATCCCAGCGGGGTCCGACCACTGGGAAGAGGTGGGCACCTCGGCGTTGGTGCCGAACGCGCCGAGCTTCGTGCCGATCCACCTGTCCATCGTGGACGATCGGCTCCGCACCCGGTCCGAGGCGGGCAGGTTGGCCGCGGTGGACACGGCGCTCGCCGCTGCTGGGATCACCGACCCAGACCTGGTCACCGCGGCCGACATCGAGCTCCTCGCCGGGACCCTGTCGGTTCCCCAGCCGAACGTGACCCGTCGGCTCGCGGCGGCGAAGCTCAAGAAGGTGTTCGAGACGATCCCGGAAGCTCCGGTGATCGCGCTCGACGTCTACTACGCGCTCGTGCGGATGAAGTTCCCGCTGCGACCGCGCGGGTTCGCCCGTCGGGCCGCGGTCCCGAAGGACGACCTGCGCGCGCTCCGGCGAGCGGTCGAGCTCGGGATCCTGCGGGCGTCGATCCTCGAGCAACCCGGCCTCGACGCGCTGATCGGCAAGCTGCAGTCGCTGCTGTCCGTGTACGATCAGTGGTTCGGCGCCGGCGACTCGTTGGTCACGGTGATGCGCGCGGTGTCCACCCCGACGGAGCTCACCGACGCCCAGCTCAACGTCTTCGTCGAACGGTGGCGGGTCCGGACCTCGCCGGTCCGGTTCTGGCGCGACCTCGAGACGTCGCCCCCGAGCACGCCGCCCTGGGGCCCGCTCGCGACGCCCGCCGCCGAACGAGCGATGGCCATCCTCACCGTCACTGGCCGGCACCTGCCGACCGCCCGCGCGTTCCAGACCGCCCACCCGAAGGCCCCCGCTCACCGCATGGCGGGGATCGGTCTGTCGGGCTGGCAGGCATTGATCGCCGGGATCCCGGGACCCGAGCTCCCGCGGTGGATCCGGGGTCCGACGACCGCAGCGCGACGGACGGCGTGGGCGGACGCGGTGTACCGAGCCGCTGAGCGGCGGTACCCGTGGGCGGCGCTGCGGGGCGACATGTTGCGTGAGCTGTCGGTGGATCCGACCCTCGGCACGACCGACTTCACCGCGCTCGCTGCGTTCCTCGGCGCGCAGCGGAAGACCGACTGGACGTCGGAGACCCCGGTCGAGTTCGACTTGCCCACCGCCCACATCCCGGCGTTCGAACCTGCGCCGAGCGCCCTCGTGGTCGAGCAGCTCGAGGCGCTCCAGCGTCTGCTCGCGGTCACGCCGATCCGCGACGCATGGACGGCGATGCGCACCTTGTGGCTCGCCGGGTTCCGCTCGGCAGGCGATGTGTCCCGGATCGGCCAGCAACGATTCTTCTTCCGGCTGGAGAAGGCGTCGCCCGGCGCGGTGGAGATGGATCTCGCGCTGGCGATCTGGCGGCGCGGACGGCGGCGGTCGCAACGTGCGGCCAACGCCTGGCGCGCTGGCAACCCGGTGCGGGGCGTGGGCCAGGGGCTGTTCGCTGGCAGTGGGGCGAACCACGTCGAGATCAAGCCCGCCGCGATCACGGAGGTGCAGAAGCTGTACACCCAGGCGCTGTGCGGATGTGTTCACTGCCAGTCGGTCCTGAGTCCGTCGGCGTACTTCGTGGACATGCTGTTCTGGCTCGACGCCCGCCAGGCGCTCGATCCGCTCCTGGCCGTCCGTCCCGATCTCGAGCTCCTCCAGCTCGGCTGCGAGAACACCGAGACCGCGCTCCCGTATGCCGACGTGCTGATCGAGGTGCTCGAGCAGATCGTGGCGGGCGAGAGCCTCGCCGCCCTGCCACACGTGACGCTCGGAACCACGCCGGCGTTGCTGGCCTATCCGGAGTACGCGGAACGGAGTACGGCGACGGCGGCGTACGACCTGCTCGAGCAGGTGGTCTGGCCGCGGGTGCTCCCGTACCATCTGGCACTCGACGAGGTGCAGACCTACCTGGCCAAGGCGGGTGTCCCACACGTCGACTTGATCGATGCGTTCAACGGCCTCGTGTCCACCCCCGTGACCGACATCGAACGAGCGGTGTTGCTGCTCGGCGGCACCACGGTGGGCGCTCAGCGGCTGCTCGAGGGCGGAGGGGCCAACCCGGAGGAGTGGTGGGGGTTTCCGGTGCCCACCGCGGGCTACGGAGACGTGTTGGTCGAGGTGCCCGAGCTGCTCAGTCGGGGGCAGATCGACCGCTTCGACGTCGTGCTCGACCTGATGCGCACCCGATACCTCAACGCGGACGCGCGCCTCGGCGTGGTGTTGTCCCCGGATGCCCCCGCGGACGCCGACGCGTGTTCCATCGAGCACCTGCGGTTGCTTCGCGACGTGTCGACCACTCCGGCTCCGGACTTCGTCAGGCCCCAGCCCTGGACCTTTGTCCGGATGGGCGCGTTCCTCCGCTTGTTGGACTGGACCGGGTGGACGTCGCTCACGCTGGACAAGGCGCTGTACGCGCTCGGCGTGACGGGTGGGGCACACCGGAGTGGGGCTCCGAACCCCGGGGTCGACCTCACGGGCGCGCGGCTCCGCGGTCTCCAGGCGATCGACGGACTGATGTTCCACACCGGGTTGCCGGCGGAGGAGATCTGCTCCTGGTGGACCGGGATCGACACCTACCTCGACCGCCAGAACCGGGCGGGGGAGCTCGTGGTCCCGTTGTACGACCAGCGCTTCCTGGATCCGTCGGTGGCGAGCGCGGAGGAGACCCCGTTCGCGCTCAATGTCGACCGGAACGAGCTCGCGACGACCGCCTCGACCAGCCTGGTCGACACCGAGCCGGCCGCGCTGGCGAGCGCGCTCCGGGTGGACATCGGACAGCTCCAGGCGACGGCGGCGTACGTCGACGGTCGGATCAGCCCGGGTCTGAGCACCAACCTCGCGAGCTTGTGGCACCTGTTCCGCTGGACCTCGCTGTCTCGGGCGGCGGGGCTGACGATCGACCAGGTGGACCAGTGGATCCGCATGACCGGCCTCGACCCGTTCGCGACCGGAGCGTCGGACCCCACGTTCGCCCTGACGTGGCTGCTGGCGCTCGGGGATCTGCGGAGCCACGAGCTGTCGGTCGGGGCGGTCGGGTGGATCTTCGGTCACGCGGCGAGCGAGGTCGCGGCGTTTGCTCCGACCGACACGGCGAACGAGGCTGTGTTGCTCCAGCTCCAGACCGATCTGGTCGCCGTCCGGGCCGAGCTCTCCGCGACGGCCGCGGACGAGCCCACCGTGCGAGCAGCGCTCGACGAGCTCGGCCTCGACGACGCGACGATCGAGTCGATCGTCGCGGTGCTGGTGTGGGAGACCGATCAGTCGGCGAGCTACGCCGCGCTCGACGCGCTCGAGCCGTGGGTGACCGACCTCGCTGCGCTGAAGTCCGACCTGCCGATCGCCGCGCCGCCCGGTGACCCGTTGACACCAGAAGTCGTGGCGGCGCGCATGTCCACCCTGTTCGTCCATCTCCAAGCCGCCACCCTGATCCGACGCCAGCGCGACCTGGTGATCGGCGCCCTCGAGGCGGCGTTTCCCGCGATGACCCGCGGCCACCTCGACCTGCTCGACGCGGTGGGGTTCTCGGGCCTGGCCGACTTCGCCGATCCGTTGGCGGCGCTCCACCTCACGAGCGCGGGCTCGCCCGGCTGGAGCCTCGAGACGTCGGTGGGGGTGAGCACGGCGGACGCCGCCCCGGCCCACGAGGCCCTCCACCTCGTGGCGAAGCTCGCGTACCTCGCGTCGGTGTTGCAGCTGGATGCGGTCTCGCTGGCTGAGTGGCTGACCCAGGCCGCAGCGGTCGGCGCACCGGCGCTGACTGCGCTTCCGGTGACCGAGGACCTCGACGCGCTCGCTGGGCTGTGGGACACGCTGAAGCCGGCGCTCCGGTGGTTCGACCTCGATCGGCGGTTCCAGGACCCGGAGCCCACCGCGAGCGCGATCCGCGACACGCTGCGTGCCGGGTCGGCCCGGGTCGCGCTGGCGATGGTGGGCGAACGCGCCGGGTGGGATCTGGGCATCGTGTTGCCGCTGGTCGAAGCGATGGGGCTCCGGACCGCGGACCTGACGGTCCCCGGGGGGGACGTACCGCTGACCGCGTCGATCACCGTCGACGGGGTGCTGATCGAGGGGACCGCTGCAGCGGCCACGGCCGGCGAGGTCCTCACGGCGATGGGGCTGGCGGTGACGGCGGCGGCGCTCCCCTGGCTGGCCGCCCAGACCCTCGACGCCTCGGGGGGAGTCGCAGCGAGCCCGCAGGACGCGGTCACGCTCCGCCTGTCGACGACCGATCCGCTGCACACCCCGTTCGACGTGACCACGTCCACGTTCGCGGTCGACCACGCCCTGCACGAGGTCGGCCCGTTCGGGAACCTGTTGGATCGCTGGGAACTCCTCGCGTCGGGGGGCCTCGATCTGGCGACTGCGCTGTCGTTCGTCACGGCTGACCCCTCGCGGGTCCACGCCGCCGACGCTCGCCGGGTGGCCCGCGGGCGGTTCCCGTCGGACGCGTCGTGGAGCCCCGTGGGCCGCCCGCTGCGGGACGAGATTCGCCGCCGCCAACAGGCCGCGCTGTACGCCAAGGTGAGGTCCATGCCCGGCGCTCCGAAGACCGACGCGGAGTTCTACGCCAGGTACTTCATCGACCCGCAGATGGATCCCTGCATGTTGACCACTCGGCTGGTGTTGGCCACCGGCAGCGTCCAGACCTACGTCAACCGGGTGCTGCTCGGGCTGGTGGCCGACGCCGAGGGCAAGTTGGTCCAGCTCGCCCCCGAGGACGAAGCGGAGTGGCAGGGCTGGCGGGGCAGCTACCGGATGTGGGAGGCAGCTCGCAAGGTGTTCATGTTCCCGGAGAACTGGCTCGAGCCGAGTCTGCGGGCCGAGCGAAGCCCGGAGTTCCGGGCGTTCGAGGAGAAGCTGCTGAGCGAGGGTCTGAACGCAGACTCGGCCGAGGCTGCGATGAAGGCCTACCTCGTCGACATCCTGCAGTACGGGAACCCGAAGCTGGCTTGCATGACCGAGTCTGCCAGCGGAGACCTCCATTTCCTCGCGCGCACCGGATCCGCACAGGACAACCTGTTCTATCGGATCGGCACCAAGATCGACGCACGGCGGTGGCGGTGGCTGGCCTGGGAGCCACTGCCGTTCCCGGTCCCCACCACCCCGCAGAGCCGGCTGGCGATGTACGTTCTGGGCGATGCGGTGCTGGTGATGTGGGCCACCGTCACGACACTGGATGATGGTACCACCGTCTCGAGCACGATCCGGGTGGAGTTCGCGGTTCGGGACGGCTCGGACTGGTCGGCGCCGCAGAAGTGCCACGAGTACGTCGTCAGCGGACACTCGATCACCGCGCTCCACCTGCTCGTGTACGAGCACACCGCCGAGGTGGGGGGAGAGATCTCGAGCGGGTTGTACGCCACGTTGGAGCACACGACCGAGAACGTCGCCGTTCAGGGGTTTCTGCACGGCGCCGCGCTGATGAAGTGGAGCCCGACCTTGCGGACGTTCGTGGCTGACGTCGACACGACTGCGGCCCTGCAGGCGACGACGCTGAAGACCCGCGGATCGAGCGGCGACGACGAGTACACTGGGGGGCAGCCGCAAGAACCGTCCGCGGACGGCGGCGAGTACGTGTACTCCTTCATCCCGTCGCTCGACGCGCGGTTCCAGACCCTCGCGTTCGGGCAGAACCCCCCGGCGGGGACGGTGGCCACCTTGTGGGGTGCCACCCGGACCTCCCGGCTCGGCGATGGTGACACCGCACCGATCGAGATGGAGCAGGCCGAGGTCATCCGCTACGACCACGACTCGGGCCGGGGCGAGATTCTGATCCCGCCGAACTTCGCGGATTGGGGTAGCGACGCCCCGTTCGCTGTCCAACACAGCAGCCGCAGCTACCTGGTCCTGAAGGGCTGACGGAGGTCCCATGTCCACCACCCAGACAGGCGTCACGACCGCCGCCGCGGCCGCCGCGTTCGACTCCGACACCGCGGCGCTCGCCACGATCTCGCTCGACGCTGGATTCCGGGCGATCCCGCTCCACCACGCCTACCTCGGCCAGTTGGTGGAAGAGCTCGACGCCAACGGCCTCGAGGGGCTGTACGCCGAGTCGGTGGCGCTGCTGCACCAGACGATCACCGATCGGGCTCCGTGGGAGGCCGTGGCGCACGAGAACACGTCGCTGTCGAGCCTCGACCCGACGATCGACGACGCTGACGCACCGTCCGACCTGATCGGGTTCACGCAGGACGCGCCCCACCGGATCTACAACTGGGAGCTGTTCGTCCACGTCCCGCTGCGGATCGCGGAGCGCCTGAAGGAGCTGGGCCAGTACCCCGCTGCCCTGCGTTGGCTCCGGCTGGTGATCGACCCGGCCGCGGCGATTGCACCGTTCTCGGAGGAGCCCTCCGAGACGCCCGAGATCGACGAAGCGTGGCGGCCTCGCCCGCTGTGGGATCCGGCCTCGTTCACCGACCCGCTCCTGAAGAACCTCGCGTGGACCGCGAACCCGTTCGACGTGCACGGGATCGCGGAGTGCGATCCTCAGGTGTACCGGTACGCGGTCGCCCGGCAGTACGTCGAGACGCTCGTGGCCTGGGGAGACGACCTGTTCGCCCAGGACTCGATGGAGTCGATCGCGGAGGCGACCCAGATCTATCTGCTGGCCCTCGACTTCCTGGGTCCGCGTCCGGTGCGGGTCGAGCTGCGGACCGACCGGGGCTCGGGCCTGACGTTCGCCGATCTGCGGGCGATGGGAACGACCACCGACGGCCTGTCGAACCCGCTGACCGAGATGGAGAACCTGCTGACCCAGGAGACGTCAGGTGAGCCGACGATCCGCCTGGATACGTCGTCAATCGATGCGTCGGACACGATGGGGTACTTCTGCGAGCCTGAGAACGACCGACAACTGCAGCTGTGGGACACCCTCGACGATCGACTGTTCAAGATCCGCCATTGTATGAACATCGACGGGGTCGTGCGGACGCTCCCGATCTTCGAGCCCCCCATCGACCCCGGCGCGCTGGTGGCGGCCGCTGCCGCGGGCCTCGATCTGAGCCAGCTGCAACCCACCCGGTGGGTGAGCCCTCACGTCCGGTTCGGGGCGATGGTGGGTCTTGCCCGAGGCCTCGCCCAGAGCGTGCAGCGGCTGTCGGGAGCCCTGCTCCAGGCGCTGCAGAGCCGGGACGGTGAGGCGTTGGCGGTGCTGCGGCAGGCGCACGAGATCCAGGCGCTCCAACTGGCCGACGACGTCCGCCGGATGCAGGTCGACGAGGCCAAGGTGAACAAGAAGGCGATCGAGGAGTCGCGAACGATCACCCAGACCCGACACGACCATTACCAGGCGCTGCTGCAGACCGGGCTCCTGCCGACCGAGGACCAGGAGGAGCAGCACCTCGACCGCGCCGCACAGGCGACCAACCGAGCGAACGTCCTGCAGGGGACCGCGTCCACGGTCGGGCTGATCCCCGAGTTCCACGTGCAGTCCATCGCGTCGGGCATCACGTTCGGCGGTCGGGCGTTGGCGACCGCGGCGACGGCCATGGCCTCCGGGTTCAGCTACCACGCAGGCAACATGAGCTCCAAGGCCGCGGGGCTCGCCCGCAAGTCGAGTCGGACCCGCCGCAGCGAGGACTGGAAGCTCCAGAAGACCCTGGCCCAGAAGGAGCTGAACCAGCTCACCGTCCAGATCGACGCCGCGGAGATGCGGATCGAGCTCGCTGAGCGCGAGCTCGCGAACCATCGGCGGCAGGTCACTTCGGCCAACGAG